>CAYNHD010000326.1:0-4667 GCA_964396775.1 uncultured Thermoflexus sp.
AGTCGAGAATCTCGGTGATGACGCCCGCGCCGACGGTCAGGCCCCCTTCGCGGATGGCAAACTTCGAGCCGCGCTCCAGCGCCACCGGCGTGATCAACTCCACCTGCAGGTTCACGCTGTCGCCCGGCATGACCATCTCCACCCCCTCCGGCAGCGTGATCGTCCCCGTCACGTCCATCGTCCGAATGTAGAACTGCGGACGGTACCCTGTGAAGAACGCCTTGTGCCGCCCTCCCTCGTCCTTGCGCAGCACGTACACCTCGCTGAGGAACTTCTTGTGCGGCGTGATGCTCCCCGGCTTGGCCAGCACCATCCCCCGCTCCACTTCCTCGCGCGTGATCCCCCGCAGCAAGATGCCCGCGTTGTCCCCCGCCTGCGCCTGGTCTAGCTCCTGGTGGAACATCTCAATGCCTGTCACCACCGTCTTCATGCTCTCCTCGCGCAGACCGATGATCTCCACTTCCTCGCCCTTCTTCAGCGTCCCCCGCTCCACGCGCCCCGTCACCACCGTCCCCCGACCCTTGATGCTGAACACATCCTCAATGGCCATCATGAACGGCTTGTCAAAGTCGCGCACCGGCGTCGGAATGTACTCGTCCACCGTGTCCATCAGCTTCCAGATGCACGCATACTCCGGCGCTTCCGGGTCCGTGCTCGTGCACTCCAGCGCCTGCAACGCGCTCCCCCGCACAATCGGCGTGTCCGCCGGAAACTCGTAGCTCTCCAGCAGCTCGCTCAACTCCAACTCCACCAGCTCCAGCAGCTCCTCGTCGTCCATCATGTCCACTTTGTTGAGGAATACCACCATCGCCGGCACTTCCACCTGCCGCGCCAACAGCACGTGCTCCCGCGTCTGCGGCATCGGCCCATCAGGCGCCGCCACCACCAGAATCGCCCCGTCCATCTGCGCCGCCCCCGTGATCATGTTCTTGATGTAGTCGCGGTGCCCTGGACAGTCCACGTGCGCATAGTGCCGCTTCGCCGTCTGGTACTCCACGTGCGAAATGGCAATCGTGATCCCGCGCGACTTCTCTTCCGGCGCGTTGTCAATCGTGTCAAACGCCCGAAAGTCCGCCCACCCCTTCAAGGCCAGCGTCTTGGTGATCGCCGCCGTCAGCGTCGTCTTCCCGTGGTCAATGTGGCCGATCGTCCCCACGTTCACATGGGGCTTCGTCCGCTCAAACTTGCCCTTGCTCATGATGCCTCCTGCTAGCCGTGTATTCTCGCCTTGTCAGGCCAACCGGTTCCAATTGCCTGGACCGCGCCGGGCTTAGCGCCCGCCCCGGATGATCGCGTCCATCAGGGAATCAGGCACAGGTACGTACTTCTCGAACTCCATGGTGAAGCTGCCGCGCCCTTGCGACATATTGCGCAGGCTGGTCGCGTAGCCAAACATCTCGCCCAGGGGAGCCTCGGCCTCAATGGACGACAGGCCGTCGCCCCGCGTCTCCACGCCGCCGATATTGGCGCGGCGGGCCGAAAGGTCGCCCAGCACATCGCCGGCGTACTCCTCCGGCACCACCACATCCACGCGCATGTACGGCTCCATGAGGATGCCGCGCGCATGTTGCACAGCGTCTTTGAGGGCCATCGAGCCGGCGATCTTGAAGGCCAGGTCGGATGAGTCCACTTCGTGGTAGGAACCATCCACAATCGCGGCCTTGAAGCGCACAACGGGGAACCCGGCGATGACGCCGCTCTGCGCCGCCTCGCGGATGCCGCTCTCGATAGACTTGATGAATTCCTTGGGGATCGCGCCGCCCACGACTTTGTTCTCAACAACCACGTCTTCGGGCGCGTCTTCGGGCAACGGCTCGACTTCGATCACCGCGTGCCCATACTGCCCGCTGCCGCCCGTCTGGCGCACGAAGCGACCTTCGCCGCGCGCACGTTGCAGGATCGTCTCGCGGTACGAGACGCGCGGCTTGCCCACGCGCGCATCCACGCTGAATTCGCGGAACAGGCGCTCGACCAGCACTTCCAGGTGTAGCTCGCCCATGCCGGAGATGAGAGTCTGGCCAGTTTGATCGTTGACCCGAACGACGAACGTCGGGTCTTCTTCGGCCAGCTTAGCCAGCGCGATGCCCATCTTGTCCTGATCGGCTTTGGTCTTCGGCTCGATAGCCACCGAGATGACCGGCTGGGGGAAGTGAATCTCTTCGAGCACGATGGGGTGGTGCTGCTCGGCCAGCGTCTCGCCGGTGAAGGTGTCCTTCAGGCCCAGCGTGGCAGCGATGTCACCCGCGTGCACGGCCTCGACATCTTCGCGGCGGTCGGCGAACATACGCACGACGCGCCCGATGCGCTCTTTGCGATCCTTCGACGTGTTCAGCACCATGGAGCCAGCGCGGATCACGCCGGAGTAGACGCGGAAGAAGGCCAGCCGCCCGACAAAGGGATCGGTGACGATCTTGAAGACGAGCGCCGCCAGCGGCTCATCATCCGAGGAGTGCCGCTCCTCGGTCGCGCCGGTCTTCGGGTTCGTGCCCTGGATCGGCGGAATGTCCAGCGGGGAGGGCAGGTAATCCACCACCGCGTCGAGCATAAGCTGCACGCCCTTGTTGCGCAGCGAAGACCCGCACAGCACGGGGTGAGTCAGCCCGGCGATGGTGGAGGCGCGCAGGGCGCGGATCAGCTCCTGCTTGCTGATCGGCTCTTCGTTCAGGTACTTCTCGGTGAGCGCCTCGTCGTGCTCGACGATCTGCTCGATCATCGCGGCGCGGGCGGCCTCAGCGCGCTGGCGCGCGTCGGCGGGAACATCCACGCGCTCAATCGCTGTGCCCAGCGCATCGCCATAGGTGACCATTTGCATGGCCATCAGGTCAATGATCCCGGCGAACTGCGGCCCCTCGCCATACGGTATCTGGATGGGCACCGGGTTGGCCTTCAGCCGGTCGGCGATCATGGTCACGCAGCGCCGGAAATCCGCCCCGACGCGATCCATCTTGTTGATGAAGCAAATGCGGGGGACGCCGTACTCGTTGGCCTGCCGCCAGACCGTCTCCGACTGCGGCTCGACCCCGGCCACGCCGTCGAAGACGACGATGCCACCATCCAGCACGCGCAGGCTGCGCTGGACTTCTGCGGTGAAGTCCACGTGGCCGGGCGTGTCTATGATATTGATCTGGTGGTCGTTCCAGAAAGCCGTCACCGCGGCGGCAGTGATAGTGATGCCGCGTTCCTTCTCCTGGTCCATGTAATCGGTGGTTGCCGCACCATCGTGCACCTCGCCCATACGGTGAATGCGCCCGGCGAAGTACAACACACGCTCGGTGGTGGTTGTCTTGCCAGCGTCAATATGGGCGATGATGCCAATATTGCGGACCAGCTTCAGGTCCAGGGCACGCTCGGTAGCGGCGGCTTTCTTAGCCATGACGAGTAACGATGCTTCCCTATACCCAGCACTACCAGCGGTAGTGCGCGAACGCCCGGTTGGCCTCGGCCATGCGGTGCGTATCCTGCTTCTTCTTGATGGCGTTGCCCTGGTCGCTGGCCGCGTCCATCAGTTCGGCGGCGAGCTTTTCGGACATGCTATGGCCCCCGCGCCCGCGCGCCGCCTGCAGCAGCCAGCGCATGGCCAGCGAGAGCGCGCGCGACGGCTCTACTTCGACGGGCACCTGGTAGGTCGAGCCACCCACGCGGCGCGGCTTGACTTCCAGGACGGGGGTTGCGTTGCGCAGCGCCTGCTCGAAGACCTCGACCGGATCGCGCTTGGCCCGCTGCTCAATCATCTCCAGGGCGTCGTACAGCACGCGCTGGGCGGTGCTTTTCTTGCCGCCATGCATCATACGGTTGATGAACATGGCGACGCGGACGTTGTTGTACTTCACGTCCGGCTCGATCTGCCGCTTAGGGGGCTTGTACCGTCTAGCCATTGTCTATCTCTCCAGAAGAAGCCTATTTCTTGGCCGCCTTAGGCCGCTTGGCACCGTACTTGCTGCGGCCCTGCTCGCGCTTGGCCACGCCATCCGCGTCCAGCGTGCCGCGCACAATGTGATAGCGCACGCCGGGCAGGTCTTTGACACGGCCCCCGCGCACGAGCACCACGCTGTGCTCCTGCAGGCTGTGCCCCTCACCGGGGATGTAGGCCGTCACCTCGATCTGGTTGCTCAGGCGCACACGCGCGACCTTGCGCAACGCCGAGTTCGGCTTCTTGGGGGTCATGGTCTTGACCTGGGTGCAGACGCCGCGCTTCTGCGGAGAGCCTTTGGGCTGGCGCGTGCGTCGCTGCGAGAACGAGTTGAACGTGTACTGCAGCGCCGGGGCCTTGCTCTTCTTGCGCTTCGGCTGGCGACCCTTGCGGACAAGTTGGTTGATTGTCGGCATACCTGCCTCCATCTCTAGGCCAGGGCGTCGAGCGGCTGTCTCCCTGGCTTCCTCGCTCCTATTAAGGCGCGACGACGGGCGCTTACCTTCACGCCCGCCCGCTGGCAGAACGTGAGGCCATCCAAACTAACGGCACGGGTGGCCTCACGGTCGAGAACTCATCCAATTCGGCTGCCATTGCCCTGCCACGCGACAGGGTTGGCGCCGCCTGAGAGTAGAGCGTGCGAATCTTAGCACCAGGCCAGAGGGCTGTCAAGGCTGATTCTCGCGTGCGGCGCGGGCAAGACCTGTTGGGCGGGGGTGCTGCTCTGCTGCGCCCGGCCCCAGCAGACTTCCGAAGT
>CAYNHD010000327.1:0-4665 GCA_964396775.1 uncultured Thermoflexus sp.
CACGGGCAGACTTCCGAAGTCTTCGAAGACTTCGGAAGTCTAGTGCGGCAGAATGTCCCTCCCCCCGGCCAGGGAGGGGGGAAACACCCAACCAGCGGTCAAAGTCCCCCTCTCTAGCCCTGCTGGAGAGGGGGATTGAGGGGGTGAGGCCCGCACAGCCAGGCTACGGGACCTCACTCTGCGCCGCGTCCAGCGAGTCCTTGACACCCTTTGCACGTTTCTCTCGCCAGGGACTCCCTGCATGAGCCTCCAGGTGTTGTATAATACCCATACCAGCACGCACACGATCACGCCCGATCACCCGTGCAACGGTGAATCACCGGAGACCTGACTCATGCCTGAGTTCACCAACCGCCCTCCCCGCATCCAGCCCGAACTCCCCTACGGCGAAGTGACCATCCCGCAGCCGCCGGCCAGCGAGACCAGTGGTCGCCAGCAGTTGATCCAGGTGGCGCTGCCGCTGATCACCATCATCGGCTACGTGATTGTCAGCGCCAGCGGGCAGGGGCGCAGTATGCTGCTGCTGATCCCGATGGGCATGTCCGTCGTCGCTTCGACCACGGTGGCGCTGCTCGCTTTCATTCGCAATAGCCGCCTGGAAGCGGAGAAGAAGCGTGCCTACCAGCTGCGCCTGATCGAGCTGCGCAAAGAGATGATCGCCTCGCACGACATCCAGCGCGGCTTCTACCTGCACAACTACCCGGAGCCGGAGATCGTGCTGCAAATCGCCGCAGACCGCGAGAACAAGGTCAACGGCCTGCGGCTGTGGGAGCGGCGCACGACCGACAGCGACTTCGGCGCGGTGCGGCTGGGCATCGGCACGCGGCCCTCCACCGTGCGCTATGCGCTCACCGCGGGATCGCCCGCCGAAGACGACCCGCAGCTTAAGGACGCGCTCAAGCTGCAAGAGGACTCGCGCTTTGTCAGCGACGTGCCGATCACCATCCCCCTGCGTAGCTACGTCAAGCCGGAAGGCACGACGGTGGCTGTCAGCGCGGACGACGAGGAAAGCCAGAGTCCCGACGATCAATCCGTCACGGCTCGCTTCGCCCTGGGCATCGCCGGCAAGGGGCGGGCCGAGACGTACCATTTCATCCGCGCCATGATGGCCCACTACGCGGCCTTTCACGCGCCGACCGACGCGCGGCTGTTCGTCGTCGGCTCGCCGGAGTCGCGGGCGGAGTGGGAATGGGCGCGCTGGCTGCCGCACTGCAACACGGCGCGCAACCAGCAGGGCACCGGCGACCAACTGTGCTTTGAGCAGGACAAGGTGCGCCGCTTCTGGGACGACCTGCAAGTCGAGTTGGAGCGCCGCCAGCTGCGCCTGGCCGACAAAGACAGCGACACCGATCCCACGCTGCCCCATCTGCTGGTTGTGGTAGATGGCATCGGCGGCTTCGGCGAGAACTCCCCGCTGGCCGAGGTGCAGGCGGAGGCCGCCGTCTCGATCCTGCTCACGCAGGGGCCGCGCCTGGGGGCGGCAATTGTCTTCGTCGTGCCAGAGCGCAGCCTGATCCCCAGCGACTGCAAGGCCGTGATCGAGGTTGAGCGGGTGAACGACAGCAAAGTGGCCTTCCGCTACGCCGAAGTGGGCGTCAACACGCTGCGCTACGTGGGCGAGGCGGACCAACTCGACGCGATCCGCGCCGAGCAGGAGTTCGCCCGCAAGCTGGCCCCGCTGGCCGTGCGCACCACCTACGGCGCGGACCTGGCGACGGCGGTCAACCTGCTGGAGATGAACGGCGTCGAGACGGTTGAGGAAATCCCGATCATGGATTACTGGCGGCGCACCCGCCGGCCAGAAGCGTCCGAATGGCTGAGCGTGCCCATCGGCCTGATGCCCGGCAACAAGGTGCGCTCGCTGCTGTTCTCGGCGGACGGCGACGGCGTGCACGGCATGATCGCCGGCACCACCGGCTCCGGCAAGTCCGAGCTACTGCTGACGCTGATCGTCGGCCTGGCGATCAAGTACGATCCCAGCGTGATCAACTTCGTGCTGGTGGACTACAAAGGCGGCGCGGCCTTCGAGCCGTTCCGCACGCTGCCGCACTGCGTGGACATCGTGACCAACCTGCAGGGCACAGCGGGGGTGCGCACCTTCACCGCTCTGCGCTCCGAACTGAACCGGCGCAGCAAGCTGATCGCCGACACAAACGTGAAGCACATCGTCCACTACCGCCAGAAGGGGCTGCACCTGACGCACGAGCCGTTCCCCTTCCTGTTCATCATCGTGGATGAGTTCGCCGAGATGGTCAAGGAGAACCCGGACTTCAAGGCGCAGCTAGACAGCATCACCCGCCTGGGACGCGCGCTGGGCGTCTCGCTGATCACGGCCACGCAGCGCCCGGCGGGCGCGGTCACCGACCAGATGCGCGCCAACATGAAGTTCCGCATCTGCCTGCGCGTCGAGACGATGGAAGACAGCCGCGAATTGCTGCGCCGCTCCGACGCGGCCTTCCTGCCGCCCAACATCCCTGGGCGCGCTTACCTGCAGGTGGGCAATGAGAACGTCGAACTGATGCAGGTCGCGCGCGCGGGCGGCCCCTACACCGGCCCGCAGATTGACGCCGAGCCGCCGGTGATCTGGCTGGAACGGCAGAAGGGCACGGCGGCCCAGGCGCGCCCGTCCGGGCCGCTGCAAGAAGCGCCCGCCCTGTCCGATGTGCTGGTGGAAGTGATGCACCGCCTGGCCGAGAGCGACGAGGAAGTGGTCAGGCAGCAGAAGCCCTGGCCCGATCCGCTGCCCGCGTACCTGACGCTGCACTCGACCCAGATCAAGGGCGAAGAACAGCCCGACCCGCTGCTGCCCCTCAATCCGGCGGTGCTGGCCTGGCTGGAGGAGCGCGGCAGTTGGCGGGGCATCAACTGGGCAACCGAGGCCATGCGCGCGCCGGTCGGCCTGATTGACAACCCGATCCGCGCCGAGCGCCTGCGCCTGACGCTCGACCTGACGCGCGGTCATGCGGTGGTCTTCGGCGCGTCCGGCTGGGGCAAGACAACCTTCCTGCGCTCGGTGATCACCAGCCTGGCCGCCACCCATTCGCCGGACGAACTGCATGTCTACATCCTCGACTTCGGTGGGCGCGGCCTGGACGTGCTGGAAGCCTTGCCGCACCGCGCCGCCTCGATCCTGCCCTCTGAGGAAGAGCGCGTGCAGCGCCTGTTGCGCCGCCTGGAGAGCATCCTGGAGGAGCGCAACCGCATCCTCAGCCAGGCGCGCGCCGACAACCTGAGCACCTACAACGCCAACAACCCCGACAACAGGCTCCCGGCGATCCTGGTGGTCATGGACAACTTCGCCGAGTTCAAGGAGAACTACGAGGGCCTGCTGGAGTCCTTGATCGGTATCGCCCGCGAGGGGCGCGCCTACGGCGTGCACCTGCTCGTCACCGCCGACCAGACCAACGCCCTGCCGGGCAAGCTCTACAGCCTCTTCACCGAGCGCCTCACCCTCAAGCTGGCCGACAAAGCCGAGTACGCCAACGTCGTCGGGCGCGGCGTGCCGGGCATTGACGACATCGCGGGGCGCGGCTTCGTCTCCGTCGAGCGGATGCCGCTGGAGTTCCAGACGGCGCTGCCGGTCGGCATCACCGAGGAGGAAGAGGCCGAAGGGCTGGACGAAACGTCCAAGCTGGAGAAGTTCGCCCAGTTGCTGGCCAGCGCCTGGACGGGCAAGCGCCCGGAGGGGATTGACATCCTGCGCGAGATCATCCCGCTGCGCAGCCTGCTCCCGCCGCTGGGCAAGGGGCCGGAGCGCGTGCAGACGATCCTGGGCGTGGAAGACCTCAACCTGGAGCCGGCCCTGCTCGACCTGCAGCAACGCGGCCCGCACTTCGTCATCACCGGCCCGCCGTTGTGCGGCAAGACGACCGCGCTGCGCGCCTGGGTGATGGCCCTGGCCCACGCCTACCCGCCGGAAAAGGTGGCGATGGTGCTCATTGACTTCCAGCAGCGTTTCTTCAAGTACGGCGGAGCGCACACGCTCGGCGACCTGCCGCACGTCCTGGCTGCTGTGTCAGAGAAAGAGGCGCTGACCGACGTGCTGGCCAGGCTCCAGTACGAATACAGCGCGCGGCCCGCCGGCGAGCCGCGCCCAGAGATTTTCGTCATCGCCGACAACTACGACGACTTCACCAACATCGTGGGGCCAGCCACCCGCGCCACCGAGTACCGCGACATGGCCGAGCTTGCCCGCAAGTACGGGCCCGAGGGGCTGCACTTCGTCATGTGCGGCTCGCTGAGCATCATGCGCTCGATGGACGACCTGATGAAGCAGGTCGTCGCGCCGCGCTATGGGCTGGGCCTGGACTCGTCCGACGCGCCCAGCGCGTTGGGCGGGCGCGTGCGCGGCGGCGGCGACGAGTTCCCGCCGGGGCGCGGCTACATCGTCAAGGCGGGCCGCCTGTCGCTGATCCAGACGGCCATCCCCCACGACGAAAGTGACCTGGAAGGCTCGCTCGACCGTTGGGTGGAGGAGATCAGCAAGGGCTACAAGAGCCGCGCCCGCTGGTACATCGAGATCAACCCGCCGCCGGCGCCTGAGCCGGAACCGACCAGTGACGAGGCCGCTGAGAAGACCGGCACGCTGGCGAAGTGAGAGGTTTTTGGTTATTGGTTGTTGGTTGAGAAAGGTGGGCGATCTCCTTCGCCTGGCGCTGCGCTTGA
>CAYNHD010000328.1:0-4643 GCA_964396775.1 uncultured Thermoflexus sp.
CTATTCGTTCATCACTACAATCGCACGTGCATCAGTCAATAGTTCACCACTACCGCTGCGTCCTGCTATAGAAGGTATCGTTCGCGAAGATGCCCGAGACACTCGCTGAAATAGCCACTATCAGGGACAGAGAAGAACCAAACCCATTGAAATTCGAGCCACCTCTCAGGGCGCGGGCACATCAATCTCAAACGTCCAGGGACCGTCGAGCACCTGGGATGGTGAGAACTCCAGACGGCTGACGGTCAGAGTCCAGCGCGCGGGTTGTTGATCGTAGGGCGCAAGGAAGTCTATCTCGGCGCAGCGGCGAGCTTCCTCGGTGAAATATTGTGGCGGGATACCCAGAAAGCCAAAATCCCGCACCTGGGTGCTCCCCGTATCCAGCGAAACCACGGGCTGCCAGTCTCCACTCTGCCCAGAGGCGTCGAGGCAGAGGCGCGCGCGGGCGGACGAAGGCGTGATGGACAGGCGTTCCAGCGTCAGGAATACACCACTGGCCGAGACAGTCTGGCGAGTCGCAACGATCACCACCGGCGTGAATGGCACGCGAAAGTCAAACGCAAACGGGCCAACTGTGTCTATGAGCAGTGGCTCTGCGTCGGGCGCGCTCTCGGCGGGGCGTTCGAGCAGGTCGAGCACGATCTCGGCGCGCAGGTCGAGGGCCGAGGGTGCAGCGTCAATCACTGAGGCGTCGAAGTTCATGCTGCCCGACACCGACCAGGCGCACACAGGGGTTATCTCCTGATCGCCGCCAGCCGCATTGCCGCCGCCCCCACCGCCACCGCCGCCTCCGCCCCCGCCGCCACCAAAGATGGGGCGGAACTCAATACCGTTTGGACCAAACAGCCGGACATGCCCCCTTGCCTGGAGCCACTTTGAGGGCGCATTCTCCTGGACGGCGGTGTAGAAGACCACTATGCGGTGCCCGTCGGCATAGGCCCAATCGAGCGTGACAGTCACCCCGTCGAGGGTCTGGCGCAACCCCAGTGTCACGCCGAGATCGTCCGACTGCGCGCGCTGGATGCCGGGGTCGAAGGAAGGCGCGAGGCCAGAGAAGCGATAGAAAGCGTAGGCTCCCGCGCCGAGGAGCAGCGAAGCGACCAGCACGGCCAGGGCAGCGGCAATGGGGCGGGCCAACCCGCTTGCCCAGGCCCACCGGTGCCGAGCAGGGGGGAGCGGATGAAGCCGCGCTTCGATGCGGGGCCACAGGTCAGCGTGGTGTGCAGTGCACTTGCGAGCGATTCTGTCGAGGATTTGCCGGGCTGATTTGTCGTTCATCGTTCGCTCTCCATCATCCCAGCACCAGCACAACGAGCCGCCGCAGCATCACACCAAGCTGCCTGCGCGCGGTATGCAAGCGCCAGCGCACCGTGCCAGGGGCGCAGTTCAGGTGCGTGGCGATTTCATCATCCGTCAGGTCAAGATAGTAGCGCAGCACAATGGCCGCCCGCTGTTCGGGGGGGAGAAGGACCAGCGCCCGCTCGACGGCCTCTTCGATCTCGGCCCTTTCCAGCGCAGCGTCGGGGCCAGGAGCCAGATCAGGGAGCAGGTCGGCGAACGACACCTCGTCATCGCCGTCGTTCTTCAGCGCAGCGGCATCCAGGGACAAGTCACTCTGTTGGCGTCGGGCAGCCTTGACAGCGGCGTTCACCACGCTGCGCATGAACCAGGGCTCAAAGCGGCGACCCTGATCGAAGTGCCCAATATAACGGTAGACCTGTAGAAACACGTCCTGGACGACATCTTCCGCCAACGCGAGATCGTGGGTGACCAGATAGGCGGCCTGGATCGCCTGGGACTGGTAACGTTTAACCAGCACGGCCAGACCGCCAATGTCACCCTGTTTCAGCCGACGAACTGCGCGCTGTTCGTCCAGCACGATGCCCTCCAAGACACGCCTCCATCATGGAGACGTTGAACAGACCGGGCAGCCGAATTCATTGAGGGTGCATTCTTTTTTGGTGCACGGCTCCGGCCAACACGGGAAGGCCGCATAACAGGCTTCGCAGCTCGCATACGTGCACCTGGACGGCGCAGGGGTGCTCAGCGCATCGCCAGTTGCCGAACTGCCCGGATAACGACAGTAACATGTAGCACATCCGAACTCGTTCAGCCAGCAATTGCACTCGCTGCACGCTGGATAGCAGGAGATGCTCTGGTAACAGGACTGGCAGTCGGAGGCAGCGCAGCCCTGTCCCGTGCTGCGCAGGTTTCTGCCGGCATTCTGGCAGTCCTGGGCACAGCTTGAGACAGTCTCCCCGTATTCACAGACCGTGTTGCCGCATGTCGGGGGGCAGTCGGAGGTGCCCAGGTCCGAGCGAACCCAGCCCTGCTCCACTTTCCACCACACATAGCCATCTTTGCCCACACCTTGATCGGTGACGCTGAGTTGCTGTCCCGCGCGTGCGAACCCGACCCGCGCGTTTTGCTGGCCCGGGCCGCTGCGGACGCTGATGATGGGGTACTTCACAGTGAACGTACACTTGAGCCTGGCAGACGATATGGCCTCAACACGCACAGGAAGCGCTGATATCGCAACCAGCGCGACCCACAGAACAGCCAATACAGCAGTCCGCGCCCTGAAGCACTGCGTAGTCCCAGCCATAACGAATTCTCCTCCTGCCGTCTGAGCCAAGCGACGCATATGCTATGCGCGCATAGTCTTTCTAGTTCGCAGAGGGCAGAGGTGTTTGAGATTGGGGCGAGACAGACAGCAGTCAGGCAGGGCTGAGAGGTTGAGGGGATCTCACTGGATCAGCGGTGCGGGGTCCGGCTGGGACAAGACTTCCGAAGCCCTGGGACTTCGGAAGTCGCGACAGCGATAGCGATTCGTCTCCTGCGTTCTGTGCACCATCAGTTCCCAGCGCGATGCGCGGCGATCAGGTCGCGGAAGAACAGGGCGCTGCGCTTGGGGGTGCGAACCAGCGTCTTGTAGTCCACATGGACGATCCCGAAACGCTTGAGGTAGCCCCTGGCCCACTCGAAATTGTCCATCAGGCTCCAGGCGAAGTACCCCTTCAGCGGAACACCTATGGCAATGGCAGCGGCGCAGGCGTCGAGATGCTGCCGGTAGTAATCCACGCGCTGCGGGTCCTCAACCACGCCATTGACCGGATCAGGATCGTCAAAAGCAGCGCCGTTCTCGGTGATATAGATCGCTGGCGGGGCATACTCGCGCGCCACGCGCACCAGCAGCGCCCGCAACCCCTCCGGATAGACCTCCCAATTCATCGCCGTGTACGCACTGCCCACCGGACGCACGCTTCGCGCGTAGAAGGGGCCGACGTCTCCTGCGGCGATGACCTG
Organism: uncultured Thermoflexus sp.; assembly: GCA_964396775.1. Classification (GTDB taxonomy): domain Bacteria; phylum Chloroflexota; class Anaerolineae; order Aggregatilineales; family Aggregatilineaceae; genus UBA2029. The sequence continues at coordinate 3,307 of CAYNHD010000328.1, forward strand.
GCGCGTGTAGTTATTGATCCCCAGGAAATCCAGCGGCACCGCAGCAGCACTGATCTCCTCCGGGGCAATGCGCTCCAGCGCCGGCTCTACCAGCGCGATCACATCCTGCGGATAGCGGCCCTGAAACACTGCATCGAGAAACCAGCGATTCAGGTAGCCATCTTGTCGGCGCGCAGCCTGACGGTCGGCTTCGCTCTGCGTGGCCGGTTCCACGTGATCGAGGTTGAGGGTAATGCCCACCTGCGCGCCCGGCACATGTTGGCGAATGGCGGGCACCGCGGCCCCATGCGAGAGCAGCACGTGATGGGCGACGGTGTAGGCGGCGGTCAGATTACGCTGGCCGGGCGCGTGCTCACCGGTGTAATTGCCCAGGAAGGCGATCACCCAGGGTTCGTTGTGAGTGATCCAATGCTTAACCCGGTCACCCAGGCGCGCAGTCATCAGCGCGGCGTAGTCGCAGAACCAGGCCACGCTATCCGGGTTCTCCCAGCCACCCCGCTCTTGCAGCGCCTGGGGCAAATCCCAATGATAGAGCGTGACAAACGGCGTGATGTCGTGGCGCAGCAGTTCATCTACCAAGCGATCGTAGAAATCCAGCCCAGTGGCATTGGTCGGGCCGGTGCCGGCGGGGATAACGCGCGACCAGGCAATCGAGAAGCGATAGGCGCGCAAGCCCAGGTCGGCGATGAGGGCCACGTCTTCGCGGTAGCGATGATAATGATCGCAGGCCACATCACCGTTTGAGCCGTCGTCAATCGTGCCGGGCGTGTGCGTGAAGCGGTGCCAGATGCATTCACCGCGCCCATCCTGCAAGACTGCACCCTCGATCTGGTAGCTGGATGTGGCAGCGCCCCAGACGAACTCTCTTGGAAACACCTTGACTCTCTCCTTTGACGACGAAGCTCCAGACCGAACGCGCCAACACAGTCTGCTTCGCTGCACGACGCTCAGGCGGGGTGATGATAGCACGGGTCAGTCGGTGCATCAACGGGCCGACTCCGCGATTTGGGCGGTTGCGGTATACTAGTCCCACATTGGCACGGTAGTACGGAGCAGTGGGAACCGATGACTGAAAGCTGGGTGGAGCGGCTGCGCAGAGTCCAGGCTGAGCGCGATACATGGTTATGCGTGGGACTGGACCCCTCGCCGTCGCTGATGCCAGCGGGCGTCAGCCTGCGCGATTTCGGGTGTGCGATCATTGACGCCACGCTGGACTATGCCTGCGCTTTCAAGCCTAACCTGATCTTCTACCTGTCCTTTGGCTCGGAAGGATTGCGCGCGTTGGAAGAGACTATCGCGCACATCCCGGATACTACGCCGGTCATCCTCGATGCCAA
>CAYNHD010000329.1:0-4609 GCA_964396775.1 uncultured Thermoflexus sp.
AGGCGCAGAGAGCGCGGAGGAAAGCAATTATACGTTCTTCTCTGCGTCCTCTGCGTCTCTGCGGTTCCAGCATTCTGCTTCCCAGGCCGGGTGCGCCCCCGCGCCCCCGCTTGCTCAACCTTGACACTGCCGGGGCGCACTGCTACAATTCCGGCACACTGGGGCGAGTACCCCCCTGCTTGTCCCGATGCCCAGGGCCTGTAGCTCAACTGGGAGAGCGCTACAATCGCACTGTAGAGGTCAAGGGTTCGAATCCCTTCAGGTCCACACCCGCCCGCCCGGATCGGCGGGCGTTTTGTTTGTGCGGGCCGCCGGCGTAGAATGGGAACGGCGGTCGCAGGTGATCACAACTGCTCAGCAGGGAGGAATGGCCATGCGCGCTGTGTTGCAGCGAGTGCGGAGCGGAGCCGTGCGCGTTGACGGGGAGATCGTTGGCGCGATTGATCACGGCTTCGTGATCCTGGTCGGCGTGGGGCATGGCGATGGCGAAGCGCAGGCGCAATGGCTGGCACGCAAGATCGCCGGGCTGCGCGTCTTCGAGGATGCCGACGGCAAGTTCAACCTGTCGCTGCTGGATGTGGGCGGCGGCTGCCTGGTCGTCTCGCAGTTCACGCTCTACGCCGACGCGCGCAAGGGCCGCCGCCCCAGCTTCACCGACGCCGCCCCGCCGGAGGTCGCCGAGCCGCTGATCGCGCGCTTCGCCGACATGCTGCGCCAGGCAGGGGTGCAGCGCGTGGCGATGGGCGTCTTCGGCGCGCGCATGCAGGTCGAGATTCACAACGACGGCCCGGTGACGATCTGGCTGGACACCGACGCGCTGCCAGCGGACGAGGGCAGGAGCGCCCGGTGATCGGTGCCTGATTCCGCTCGCCCGACCGCAGTTAGAGAAAGCGCACAAACAGGCGGTTTTCGTCTTGACAGTCCCCGGCGACTCTGGTAATCTAGCAAGCGCATTCCTCAGTAGCTCAACGGCAGAGCATCCGGCTGTTAACCGGAGGGTTGTAGGTTCAAATCCTACCTGAGGAGCACGCAAAACCCCGGTGGATGGCCGGGGTTTTTTCGTGCCTAAGGGGGCTGCGGGCGCTCAGCCGACCATGAACTGCCCGTCCTTGTAGAACAGCGTCCCGTCCACGACAATCTCGCCGCCCTGACGCATGTCGCAGATCATGTCCCAGTGCACGTCGGAGGTGTTGACGCTGCCTGTCTCACCATAGCCCTGGCCGACGGCCATGTGCACCGTCCCGCCGATCTTCTCATCGAAGAGGATCGAGCCGGTGAACTGCTGTATGTCCCAGTTGGTACCGATGGCGAACTCACCCAGACGACGCGCGCCGGGGTCGGTGTCCAGCGTGGCGATCAGGAAGTCCTGGTTCGTCTCGGCGCGGGCATTGGCTACCAGCCCGTCGCGGAACTCCAATTCCACGCCCTTGACTTCGTTGCCGCGGAAGTAGGCTGGGTAGGTGAAGCGCACCCAGCCGTTCACGCTATCCTCGACCGGCCCGGTGAAGATTTCGCCGTCGGGGAGGTTCTCCCTGCCGCCCGCGTTCTTGAAGACGCGCCCCGCGATGTTCATCTGCAGGTCAATGTGGTCGCCGCGCACGTGAAGGTGCTTGCGGCCCTTCAGCCAGGCCACCAGGCGATCCTGCGCGTCGTAGAACGCTTTCCAGGCGGCAACCGGATCGTCCAGGTCGAGCTTGCACGCGCCGAAGACGAAATTCTCGTACTGGCGCAGCGACATGCCCGCGTTCTGTGCGTAGCCGAAGGTGGGGAACTGCGTCGAGCAGCGGCGCAATTCTCCGGCTGCTTCGCGTCGCATCTGGACATTGATCAGCGCCGAGCGCGCTTTGGCCCGCGCGACCTGCAGCTCAAGCGGGTAGGCGCTGCGGTCGCGCGAGTTCTCCTCGGCGTCAATGCGGATGACGACCGGCGCTTCCTCGTACATCAGCTTGAGCATGGGGTTGACATCGGCCAGCAGGTCGGGGTCGGTGGTCGCTTCCAGGGCGATGGGGTCTTCCTCGCTCATGTGGATGTAGACGGCGGGGCGCGCGCCCAGGCGCAGCGCTTCCTCGTAGAGCGCCTGGCAGAGCGGCTCGCCGGCGGGGCTGGTGCTGCGGATCAGCACGCGCTCGCCCGGCTGCGTCCTCGTCGAATAGTGGAGCAGAACGTGGGCCATCTTGTGAATGCGGGAGTCCATGAGTTCTTCCAGTTCCTTTCGTGAAGCCAACAAGTATCGCTGAGCCTGATTGAATGACGCCCGATTGTAGCACGCTGCGCGCGCGGGCGGCTAGAGCAGTTCCACCCGCGTCCGCGCCTCCACCAGCGCCAGCAACCCCTGCCAGTAGGGGAACGCCCGCGCCAGGAAGCGCTCGCGCTGCTCGGCGCGCAGCGTGGACAGGCTGCGTCCCACGCGCGCCAACAGCCGCAGCGCGCTGAATACCTCCCAGAAGACCAGGTTGGGCACTGGCCCCGCCGCTGCCTGGTACGCCTCCTGAAACTGGTCGCTGAGCGCAAGGCCGTAAGCGCCGAGCATGGCGCTGGCGAAGCCAATGTCGAAGCGCGGGTCGGCGAGGACGGCGTGCTCCCACCCTTCGATGGCGACAATGCGCGGCGGCTGGGCGACGGCGCGCTCCAGCGTATACTCGCCATGCGTGATGGCGCGCGGCAGTTCCTCAATCGCTTCCACGCGCCGGATCAGCCAGTCGAGAATCTCCTGCAGCTCCCAGGTCTCCAGGCGGCGCACCAGCCGGGCCAGCTCGCCAAAGGCGTAGCGCAGCGGCGTCACGGGCAGGTCTGGCAGCGAGTCCCAGGGGAGGGTGTGCAGCCGGGCCAGGACGCGGGCGAAGTCGGCGCCGGCGCGGGCGAAGAAGGCGTGCGGTTGCCCGGCGACACGCCAGCCCGTCACTCTCTCGGCCAGCAGCAGGGTGTGATCGTCGTGCTGGCTCCAGCCCAGGTAGTACACCGCCGGGACGGGGAAGCGCAGTGCGCCCAGCGCGCGCATCACGCGGAAGGCGCGCAGGGCCTGCACCTGCTGGGCGGGCGGGTAGCGGCGCAGCAGCACGTAGGGGGGGACGCCCGGCGCGTCCAGGGCGAAAGCCAGCCCATGCTCGCTCTCGCCCGGCGCGACCGGCGCCGGCATCGCCGCGACGCCCCGCCCGAAAGCCAGGCGCAGCACGTGGGCGGCGAGGTTGTCCGGGGGGAGCGTGCTCACGGGGCGGCGCCCTGGGAAGCGCGGGCCAGCGCCTCGTCAATGCGCGCGATCAGCGCGTCCAGGCGCGGGATGGGCGTCGGCGATTCGCTGAGGAAGGCCAGCCCGCTGCGCACCGTCTCCAACATGCCCGGCTCAGCCCCCTGGTCGAGCACGCGGGCGAAGTGCTGGAAGGCCGCGTCCGGCTGGCCGAGCACCAGATACGCCTGGGCCAGGTCGCAGCGTGTCCAGTTATCGCGCGGGTCGTCGTCAAGCTGCCACTGGGCGCGCTGCACCACGTCGCGAAAGGCTTGCTCGGCCTCGGCATCGTTGCCCAGCCGCTTGTGCAGCGAGGCCAGGTTGATCAGCGGGTACGACGAGTGCGGCGTGACGCTGCGCGCCCGCTCGTAGGCGTCCAGCGCAGCATAGAGCCGCCCCTGCCGCCGGTACAGCCCGCCCAGCGAGCCGTAATAGGATTCGCCTTCGGCGTCGGTCAGGCGTGGATCGCGGGCCAGCGCCTCCTTCAGCCGGGCCTCGGCCTGCTCCCAGGCGCGCTGGCGCTCGGCCTCCTGGCCGGGCGCGTCCAGCCCATCCCCCTGGCGGCGCAGGGCCAGCCCCAGCGCGGCAATCGCCGGGGTGAACTCCGGCTCTTTTTCCAGCGCGCGCTCCAGGTGCGCGATGGCCAGCGCGATCTCCTTGCGCTGGGTGTAGAGATAGCCGAGCAGGTAGTTGGTGGCGTGATCGGTCTCGTCAATGGTCAGGGCGCGCTGCAACGTGGCGATGGCCGTGTCGTAGTTGTGGGCGCGGACCTGCTGTTCGGCCAGCAGTTGCAGCGAAAGCACGGCGACCTCGTGCTCGACCGTCTCCTGCAGCGCAGCGAAACGCTCCTCATACGCGCCAAGCGTCGCCTCCATGCGGGCGCTGAGCGCGCGCGATTCCTCCACCTGGTCGAGGATCATGCTGCGCAGCATCCACGCGCCGAGCACCAGGGCGATGCTGATCGCCGCCATCGAGACTTCGAGGAAGCTGAGCAGGCTGCCGGTGAAGGCCGTTGCGTCGTCCGCCCGCTCCAGAATAGCCAGGGCCTCGGCTTCGCTGATCCCATCGCTGAGGTCAACACTGGGGGCCAGGCCGGAATCGTCGCGGTGCGCCGCGTAGAGCGCCCAGAGCGCGATGACCAGTGCGGCCACGGCCAGCAGCGCGGTCAGGCTGCCGGAGAGACGGCGGATTCTGTGGCTTGCGGTCAGTGGGGACACGGCCCTTCCCTTTCCCACGTCAGGGCGGACAGGCACTAAAGCTGGTCTGTGGTCTGGAGCGGCTCTTGCCCTGACCTCACCCCGCTCGGCGCTGACCCCCCCCCCCCCCCCCCCGCCCGGCCCGGCGCGGGGGGCAGGCCCCGCCGAGCGCGGCCCCCGGGGGGGGGCC
>CAYNHD010000330.1:0-4604 GCA_964396775.1 uncultured Thermoflexus sp.
TCATGTTCACCGGCATCGGGATCGTCGTACTGGGGCTGGCCTATCTGGTGGCCCCGACCGGCAAGCCAGCCGTCTCCCCCGACGACGGCACGCCGCCTCCCGCGTAAGGCGGCTCCGGCAGCCATCCTGCCACGCTATGCTAGACGCCTCGCCCGTCCCCCGCTTCCAGCGCGACCGGTTCACCTGGCTCGCCTACCTGATGCTCGCCTATTTCGCCTACCAGCAGGCCACGCTCGGCCCGCTGATGCCCTTCCTGCGCGACGAGCTACACCTCAGCTACACCGTCGGCGGGCTGCATCTCAGCGCCTTCGCCCTGGGCATGGTCCTGGCGGGCAGCATGGGCGATGCGCTCGTCCGACGTTGGGGCCGGCGGCGCGCGTTCTGGGGCGGCGGGGCGGGCATGGCCCTGGGATCGCTGCTGTTCGTGGCCGGGCATCACCCGGCGCTGACCATCCCCAGCACCCTGCTGATGGGCGTGCCCGGCACCCTGCTGATGATCATGGTGCAGGCGACGCTTTCCGACCGGCACGGCGCGCGGCGCGCCATCGCTCTCACCGAGTCCAATGTCGGGGCCAGCCTCGCCGCCGGATTGGCCCCGCTGCTGGTCGGCAGCCTGCAGCGCGCCGGGATCGGCTGGCGCGGGGCGCTGATCCTGGGCGTGCTGGGTTGGGGGGCGCTCGCCCTGCGAGGCCGCGCCGTGCCCATCCCGCCCCACACGCCGCGCCCGGCCCGTTCTCCTGCGACAGGGCGTGCGGCGCGCCTGCCCGCCGTCTTCTGGGCGTACTGGCTGGTCATCTTCCTGAGCGTGTCGGTCGAATGGTGCGTCATCTTTTGGGGCGCGGACTTTCTGGAGACGAGCGTCGGGCTGCGCAGAGTAGACGCCTCGACGCTGATGAGCGTCTTCTTTGCGGCGCATCTGCTGGGGCGCATCCTGGGCAGCCGCCTGTCGCGCGGAGCGCCCGTCGGCCCGCTGCTGCTGGCTGCCGTGCTGGTAGCCGCCGCCGGCTTCATCCCCTTCTGGCTGGCGAGCGCCGCCCCGCTCAACATCGCCGGGCTGTTCGTGGCCGGGCTGGGCATCGCCAACCTGTTCCCGCTGACGCTCTCCGCAGCCAGCGACATCGTGACCCGCGAGCAGGCCGACGCCGCCAGCAGCCGGGTGACATTGGCGGCGGGCCTGGCGATTCTGATCACGCCGCAGGCGCTGGGCACGCTGGCCGACCAGATCGCCATCAAGAACGCCTACACCGTTGCCGCCGTCTTCCTGGTCGTGGCAGGGGCGGCCATCCTCGCCGCCAACCGTCGGGCGAGCCGGTCGGCGGTACCGTCGGCGTAGAGACCGTGTAGGACTTCCGAAGTCTGTTGGCGACCCTGCCGCGCCCCGTGTGAGTGTCGGCACAAGCTGCCCTGCCGATCACAACTAGCCATGCCTGACGCAATAGACTATGATCAGGGCCAGCAGTGCGAGCGATACCGCGCACAGTCCGCGCCTGACCTTATTGACCGGCGACAGTCTCTTTGCGAGGGGAAAAATGTTAACGTCACGCGAGCGCGTCTTGCGCGCCTTGAACCATCAAGAAGCCGACATGGTGCCCCTGGACCTGGGCGGGTGTGTCACCAGCGGGATGCAGATCAGTTCGGTGTACCTGCTGCGCCAGGCCCTCGGCCTGGACGCGCCGGGCACGCCGGTCAAGTTGGTCGAGCCGTACCAGATGCTCGGCGAGATCGGCATGGACCTGATCGAAGCGGTCGGTGCCGACGTGGTGCCGCTGGAGTCCACCAAGACGTTCTTCGGCTACCATCGCCGCGACTGGAAGCCCTGGACGCTGCACGACGGCACGCCCATGCTCGTCCCTGGCGGCTTCAACACCGAGCCAGAGCCGAACGGGGACATCCTGCAATACCCGGAGGGCGACAAGTCCGCGCCGCCCAGCGGGCGGATGCCCAAAGGCGGCTACTACTTCGACACCATCGTGCGCCAGCCGCCTATTGACGACGACAACCTCAATGTCGAGGACAACCTGGAGGAGTTCGGGCCGATCACGCCAGAGGAGCTGGCCTACTTCGAGGCGGAGGCCAAACGGCTCTACGAGGGGACCGATAAGGCGATCCTGGCCAACTTCGGCGGCACCGGCTTCGGCGACATCGCCCTGGTGCCCGCGCCCTGGATGAAGTACCCGAAGGGTATCCGCGACATCGAGGAATGGTACATCAGCACCGTCTCGCGGCGCGACTACGTGTACAAGATTTTCGAGCGCCAGTGCGAGATCGCGCTGGCGAACCTGGCCAAGATTCACGCCGTCGTCGGCGACCGGGTGGTGGCCGCCTTCGTCACCGGCACCGACTTCGGCACGCAGAACGGCCCGTTCATCTCGCCGCGCGCTTACCGCAACCTGTTCAAGCCCTTCCACAAAACGGTCAACGACTGGATTCACCAGCACACGGCCTGGAAGTCCATGATCCACTCGTGCGGCTCGATCTACCAGTTGCTGCCCGATTTCATTGACGCCGGCTTCGACGTGCTCAACCCGGTGCAGACCGGCGCGGCGGAGATGGACCCGGCGCGGCTCAAGGCGGAGTTCGGCGATCGGATCGTGTTCTGGGGCGGCGGCATTGACACGCAGAAGACGCTGCCCTTCGGCACGCCGGCGCAGATTCGCGCCGAAGTGCGCGAGCGGATGCGCATCTTCGGGCCAGGCGGCGGCTTCGTCTTCAACCCGATCCACAACGTGCAGTCGCGCGTCCCGCAGGAGAACCTGGTGGCGCTCTACGAGGCGGTCAGGGAGTACCGCACCTACCCGGTCGCGTAGCGGGCACGCTTCGCTCCGTCACGCGAAAAACGCCCCCAGAGGGCACATCAGCCTCCGGGGGTTTTCCTTGTGATAGAATAGGCTTAATCACTTTCCAATAATATAGGGGATGAAGAATGACACATAAGCTACTTTTCACCTGCTTCTGCCTGCTTTTTCTGAGCGCCTCTCTTGTTTCGGCGCAGGGTGACGCGGGTTTAGGTGACACAGACCTGCCGCTGCCTGTGGGCGGCCACGTATTCGCTTTCGACGCGGACACCATCAGTGCGATGCACGCCGCCGGAATGACCTGGGTCAAAGGGCAGTTTGGGTTTCAGGTGGGCGCAGACCCGGCAGCCATCAGCGACTTCATCAAGGAGGGGCACCAGGCCGGTTTCAAGGTGTTGCTGAACATCACTGGCAGTTCCACAGACATGGACGCTTTGGGGGATGAGTATTACCCGGCATTTGCCGCGTTCCTGGGCGAGGTTGCCGCGCTGGGCGCTGATGGCATTGAGGTCTGGAATCAGATGAACATTGACCGCGCATGGCCCGCTGGTCAGGTCAACGGAGCCAACTACGTGCGGCTGCTGGCTGAGTCCTACAACGCCATCAAGGCGGCCAACCCTGGCACGCTGGTGATCACCGGCGCGTTGATGCCGACCGGCATCTTCGGCACGGCGGGCTGCACCGCCCAGGGTTGCAACGATGATGTGTATGCCCAACAGATGGCCGAAGCGGGGGGCGCTGACTTCGCGGACTGCATTGGGGTTCGCTACATCGAAGGTGCTGTCAGCCCTACTCAGACAGAAGGTGATCCCAGGGACGACTACCCAACCCGCTACTTCCCGACGGTGATCGAGCGCATGGCGGCCCCTTTTGAGGGGCAGGACATCCCGCTGTGCTTCACAGGGCTGGGGTATCTCTCTGCCGAAGGGTATGAAGCGTCGTGGCCAGAGTACTTGGCCTGGGGCAAGAACACTAGCGCCACCCAGCAGGCGAAATGGCTGCGCGACGCGATCCTCGTTGCCAGGAACGATGGCCGTGTTGCCCTTCTTGTTTATTATGTCTCTCGCCCCAGCGGAGACGAGGGCTACTTCGGGGGTCTGGCCATCATCCGCGCTGACAACACCTGTCCAGCGTGCAAGGCCATCGAGTCGCTCGCCAACCTGCCCCTGCCTGAGCCAATCGCGGTGGTCTCTGCTGGCGACAAGGTGACAGCGACGATCAGCGCAGCGGCTCCCGCTGTTGCGTTCACCATAGTGCCGGGGGATCAGGAACAGATCGGCATCCAGGTCATCCCGGCTGATGGTAGCGCGCTAGACCCGGTGCTCGTCGTCTATGATAGCGGGAGCAGCGTGATCGCTTTCAACGACGATGGCAGCCCATCCTCTCTCAGCGCCTACAGCGGCCCGCTTCCCGGCGACCAGGAACTCACGGCTGTTGTCTATGCTTTCAATGAAGCCTCAACGGGCGATTTCAGCCTGAGCATAGGTAGCGGGGAGGCGACTCTGGAGAGCAGCCCGCTTCTAGGTACGATCGCGGGTAGTTCGAACGTCAACATCCGCAGCGGCCCCGGCGCGAATTTCAACATTGTGACTGTCGCGGCTCCTGGAACAGAGATCGAGCTTAGGGGCCGCAACGCCGATAGTAGCTGGCTGGCCGTCACCGCCGAGGGCATGGAAGGCTGGGTCGCCGCTTTCCTGGTCTCCACCACGGAGGACACAGAAAGCCTCCCCATCCTTGAATAGGGGCGCTCACGCTAGCCTCACCCCCGCTCGGCGCTGACGCGCCTCGCCGCCCCCTCCACCACGTGGA
>CAYNHD010000331.1:0-4592 GCA_964396775.1 uncultured Thermoflexus sp.
GCGCGCCTCGCCGCCCCCTCTCCACGTCATGGAGAGGGGGCAAGCCGAGCGCCGCGAGGCTGGGGGTGAGGTCAACGTCTGCGCGTCAAGCGAGTCACTGGCAACCTATAGACATGCCCTATCGCGCGGGGCCATGTGCCGATTCGCCGGGCGTGTGGTAAGCTCGGCGCTCGCCAGGCCAGTTATACCTGTTTTGGTCGCAGAAAGGCAACGGAGCGTTCTCCCGTGCGCCAGGCGCGGACCCCCCGGCGCGGTGCGCCGCGAATGAGGCAGGGCAGCGCCCTGGAGTCGCCGCTCATCCTTTGGCTGCCCGCCGTCGTCAGAGGCCATTTGATAAGTATCTTTACCCCCTCCCCGGCCCTTCCCCCGCAAGCGAGGGAAGGGAGAAAAGGCCTGCTCTTGAAGTCCCTCCCCGTCTGCGGGGAGGGATTTAGGGTGGGGTTGCTGGTCTTTTCAAATGGTCTCTCAGTTCTTTCCGTTCCCAGGAGACAGGTCCGCATGACCGCCCATACTCGCGCCGCCCTGCAAGCCCTGTTCGTCACGCTGCTGTGGTCTACGTCGTGGGTGCTGATCAAGATCGGCCTGGACGACATCCCCGCGCTGACCTTCGCCGGGCTGCGCTACGTCCTGGCCTTTCTGTGCCTGCTGCCGCTCGCCTGGCGATCCGGGCAACTGGGCGCGCTGCGCCGCCTGCCGCGCGCCGATTGGGGGCGGCTGATCGTGCTCGGCCTGCTGTTCTACACGGTGACGCAGGGCGCGCAGTTCCTCGGCCTGGAACGCCTGCCCGCCGCGACGACCAGCCTGTTGTTCAGCTTCACGACGGGGGTTGTGGCGCTGCTGGGCATCCCCCTGCTGGGCGAGCGCCCCACGCGCGGGCAGTGGGGCGGCATCGCCATCTACCTGGTGGGCGCGCTCGTGTACTTCTACCCGGTGGCGCTCCCGCGCGAGCAGGTCGTGGGTCTGCTGATCATGCTGGTCGGCGTGCTGGCGAACGCGCTCTCAACGGTGCTGGGGCGTGATGTCAACCGGGCGGCGACGCTGCCCGCGCTGGCGGTGACAGTCGCCAGCATGGGCGTGGGATCGGTCGTGCTGCTGGGCACGGGGATCGCTGTCCAGGGATTACCCGCGCTCGACGCGCGCGGCTGGCTGATCATCGTCTGGCTGGCGCTGGTCAACACCGCGTTCGCCTTCACCCTGTGGAATCACACGCAGCGCACGCTGCCCGCCGTCGAGACGAGCATCATCAACAACACCATGCTGATCCAGATCGCGGTGCTGGCCTGGGTGTTCCTGGGCGAGGCGCTGAACGCTCGCGAGATCGGCGGGCTGGCGCTGGCGGCGATAGGCACGCTGCTGGTGCAGCTTCGCCGCCGGGGGTGATTGGGTGAATCGCAGAGGCGCAGAGGGCGCAGAGAAGAATTGAGAGTATTCTTGTCTTCCCTCTGCGTTCTCTGCGCCTCTGCGGTGCTGTTCTTCTGGCCCCACGAACCACGACTACGCCGGGGCGGGTGCCCAGAAGGTGCCCGCTTCCACCTGGGCGCGCATGTCGGTGGCCAGAGTGAAGTTGGGATTGTAGGAGGCGGCCTTGCTGAACTCGTCCAGCGCCGCGCTGCGCTGGCCCAGCCCGGCGTAGGCCATGCCGCGCCAGTAGTACATCTCCTCGACGTACTCGGTGGTCGCCAGGGTGTTGTCCGCCAGGGCGATCACGTCGTTGAAGCGCCCGACGTTCCAGTACGCCTCCAGCGGGCTGAAGACGTACCAGGTGATGCGGTAGGGCATCCCCAGGGCGAAGGCCTGGTCGAAGGCGGTCGCCGCGTCGTGGAAGTTGCCCAGCCAGGCGTAGGACATGCCCATCGCAAACCACGCCCAGGGATCGCCGGGGTTGGCCGCTGCTTCCTGGCGGGCGGTGCGCAGGGCGATGTTGGTCGCGTTCTGGGGGTAGCCGTAGTCACCGAGGGCGGCCCACAGATCGGCCTCGCGGTCGAGCGTGAAGAGGACGATGAACGCCCGGTTGAAGTGCCGCCACCAGTAGTCGAAGTCGGCATAGCTGTGCGGGCGTCCCCAGCCATCATCCGGCCCCAGGTAGCTGTCGAAGACCCAGATCGTCTGCGAGGGATCGTCATAGGCGACGACGGTCTCGTAGTGGCCCATCCAGCCCAGGTTCTCCACGTCGAAGCCGCTCTCGACAATGACCGGGAAGCCGTCGGCGACCAGCCGCTTGATCAGGTCGAGGTTGCCGCCGAAGCGCCAGATGGCGCGCACGCTGGGCAGCGTCGTCTGCACGTGGTTGACGTAATCGGTCATCTCCCAGGGTGAGACGTTCTTATCCTCGATGTTGGGCTTCAGCCAGCGGCGAGCAATGTCCTGGTCGAAGCCCCACCCGAAGTAGGACAGGGCCATGCTCAGGTTAGCGCCGCTGCAGTTGTTCCACGTCTGGTAGTAGTGGGTCACGCCGTTGAGCCGCGCGGAGGGCGGGTTGCTCTGAGCGTCGGCGCGCGCAGGGATGGCGTTGATCGCCACTGTTGCTGCGAGCGTCACTGCCAGGGCCAGGCGGCGCCACTGCCGGAGAGGGGGGAGGATGGTTGCTGCGTTGATCATGCCGGCTGCCTCGGTGAAATTTTCCCAATACATCACGGTGTCTCTTAGCAACCCCACCCTAAATCCCTCCCCGCAGGCGGGGAGGGACTTCAAGAGCAGTCCTTTCTCCCTTCCCTCGCTTGCGGGGGAAGGGCCGGGGATGGGGGTAAAGATACCTCTCAAACGGCCTCTTATACCGTAGCGCAGACTCGCGCCATCTCGCAAGAGGCCGTTGGCAGAGCGTAGGACGGTCAGTGGGGCGGCGGGGAAGCCCTCACCCCGCGCGAGGCGCAGGCGTCGAGCGGGCGTGAGGTCAGACGGGAGTCTAGCCCCGCGCGGTGATCTTGAGCGGCTCGATGCGGTAGATCACGCGCGTCTCTTTGCCTTTGGCGGCGGGACTGAACGCATAGTAGTCCTCGTTGCCTGTGTACAGCTTGCTCAGCGCGTTGATATGCTCGACCGCTCCCTTCTCGGTGACCTCGACCACCTTGCCGCGCACCTGAATCCAGCGGTAGGAATTCTGCGGGTCTATGGCGAGGATAGTCACGCGAGGGTCGCGCCCCATGTTACGGTCTTTCTGGCGACCGCGCACGCTGTTGATGAGGATGTAGTCACCGTCGGTGTTGCACCAGACGGGCGTCGCCTGGGGGTGGCCATCGGGCATGAGGGTCACCAGCGTGACAAACACCGGCCCGTCGAGCAGGTCTCGATGGCTGGCGGGAATCTGGACTGCCATGCGTCACTCCTCCTGATGGTACTCACCGAACGCTTCGGTGTAATCGGCAATGCTCATGGTAGTAGGTTATAACAGATCAGAGCGCGAATTGTCAGGCGCGCTGCCGAATCCGGCGCTTTCTATCGCATCTCGTTTGGAGCGAAATGGCGATGGCTCGCATCTGGTTTACCTCTGCTCCGCTGCCCGGTCATCTGGACTGGGGCGGGCTGCTCAAGACGGCCCAGGCGCTGCGCGACGCCGGGCACGATGTGTTGTGGGTTTCCGAGGCGCGCATCGGGGCGCTGGTCGAACGGGCGGGGGTGCCCTTCGCCACCATCGCTCACAGCGGCTGGCTATGGCCGCCGCCGCCGTTGCCCTCGCCAGCCAAATTCGTCAACGAGAACATGGTCACCCTGCGCTACCGCCGCGCGCTGGATACCTGGCTGAGCGAAGATTTGGTCGCGGAGGGCGCGGCGGCGCTGTACGACCTGGCCGAGCGCGCCGGCCCGCCCGCCGTCATTGTCAGCGACCCGTTCCTGTCGGCGGCGGCGCTGGCTGCGGAGATGATCGGCGCCCCGCTGGTGGTCGGCGGGTGGGCGTCTGGCCCGCCGGTGGACGAGGACGAGATGCTCTACATCCAGCGCCAGTTGGGGGGCGAGGCGGCAGCGCGCATCGAGCGGCTGTGCGCCCGGCTCGGCGTGACGGGGGCCAACTTCAGCGATGGTCCCGCACCCAGCGTGCAGAGTCCGCGCCTGCACATCAGCTACTTTAACGCCACCTGGCACCAGGGCGAGCCGGTGCTGCCGCAGACCGAGTTCGTCGGCGGGATGGTCACGTCGCCGCAGGGCGATCCCCCGGCGTGGCTGGCAGACATTCCCGCCGACCAGCCGCTGGGCATGGTCACGCTGGGCAGCACTTTCACCGGCGACCTGGGCTTCTTCGTCCAGGGCGCGCACGCTGTCGCCGGGGCGGGGATGATCCCGCTGGTCGTCCTCGGCCCCAATCCGGTCGCGCCGGAGAAGAAGGCATGGCTCAAGGCGCGTCTGCCGGGGGGCACACGCCTGCTGGACTGGGTGGATTACGACCACGTGCTGCCGCGCCTGCGCGTGATCGTGCATCACGGAGGGATGGGCACCACGCACGCGGCCATCGTCCACGCCATCCCGCAGGTTATCGCGCCGCACGCCGCCGACCAGCGCGGGCAGGCGCGCCGCGCGCGTCAGGCGAAGGTGGGGCTGGAACTGAGCGCGCGCGACATCCGGCGCGGGCAACTGGAGCCTGCCGTGCGCGCTATCACGTC
>CAYNHD010000332.1:0-4590 GCA_964396775.1 uncultured Thermoflexus sp.
GTGTGGCAGGGCATGATCAAGGCGCTGCCCGGCGCGCAGAAGACTGACGGCTTCCAGGCCAACCGCACCATGATTATGAGCGACGACGCTCGCTCAGACAGCATCCCCGGCCTGGAGATTCAGGCCGACGACGTGC
Source organism: uncultured Thermoflexus sp. (assembly GCA_964396775.1). Taxonomy (GTDB): domain Bacteria; phylum Chloroflexota; class Anaerolineae; order Aggregatilineales; family Aggregatilineaceae; genus UBA2029. The sequence goes on from CAYNHD010000332.1 coordinate 137, forward strand.
GCTGCACGCACGCTTCGGCCACTGGACAGATCGAAGAGGAAGTGCTGTTCTACCTGATGTCGCGCGGGCTGCCCCGCAAGGAAGCCGAGAAGCTCGTCGTGGACGGCTTCTTCGTGCCCGTGCTGGATCGCATCCCGTTCGAGAACGTGCGCGAGCGGATGATGGCCTACGTCGAGCGCAAGCTGCTCGGCGAGGTCTAGCCGGGGCTGCAGGGGGAGAGAGGCAATCGGCAAACCGGGTCGCGCGTGGCCCGGTTTCTTGTTATCTTTTGCTGAGACTTTCGTTCAGTCTTCCCCTTGGGCAGTGCTGCCTGGCGCACAGCATTTGCTGCTATGAGCGAAGGCAGAGCATGATCGACATCACGTCTGCTCTTGAAGCGGTGACAGCGGAACTTGCTGCCAGTGGCGCGCAAGCTGTCGTATTGTTCGGCAGTTTCGCGCGGGGGCAGGCGTCCGCGCACTCGGACATTGATTTGCTCGCGCTGGGCAGCGGCGAGAAACGTTACGAGTGGCGCGACGGGCGTCTGGTGGACGTGGCCTGGGTCCCGGTCGAGGCCGCGCGCCAGCAGTTCACGGATCCAGGAGCCGTCGGAGCGGCCATCCGTGGCTGGCGGGAGGCACAGATCCAGTATGATCCCGCAGGTATTGCGGGCGATCTGCAGCGCGACGCGATCGCCTGGACCTGGGATCGGCTCGGTCCGCACGCGGCGGATGCTTGGGTCGCTCGTGAGATTGCCGGACTGGCCGAGGAAGTGTTCAAGCTGGTGGCCGCGTTGGAGCAGCGTCGAGCGTTGACCGCCGCCGCGCAGCGCAATGTACTCGTGCTGCACCTGGCGGGGATCGTCGCGGTGCATCACAGGCTGCTTTACGGTTCCGAAAACCGACTGTGGGACATGGTAGCCGACGAGATGGGCGAACCATACACGCTGGTTCAGGCGCAGGCGATGGGTCTCAGCGGCGAGCCATTTGAGGACACATGCCGCGCTGCGCTACGTTTGTACGCGCTGGTGGCACAGCAAACGCAGCACATTCTTGACAGACAACAGCGCCCGATTGTAGCGCACGCCTGTGCGCGGGCGGGCTATGTCCTGGAAGCAACAGATAAGACCTGAAGGACACCCATGACCAAACAAAACGTCTTTCCGCTAAACATCGCCGCCATCCGCACGGACTTCCCGGCTCTCGACCAGGAAGTGCACCCCGGCAAGCGGCTCGTCTTCCTGGACTCGGCGGCCAGCAGCCAGAAGCCGCGCCAGGTCATTGACGCGATGAGCCGCTATTACGAGACCAGCCACGCCAACGTGCACCGGGGGATTCACGTGCTCAGCGAGCGCGCCACCGCCGCCTACGAGGGCGCGCGCGAGAAGGTGCGCGCCTTCATCAACGCCGCCTCGCCCCGCGAGATCATCTTCACCCGCAACACGACCGAAAGCATCAACCTGGTCGCTTATTCCTGGGGCCGCGCGAACCTGCGCCCCGGCGACGTGATCGTGCTCAGCGAGATGGAGCATCACAGCAACCTGGTGCCCTGGCACATCCTGGCCGAGCAGACTGGCGTCCACCTGCGCTACATCCCCGTCACCGACGAGGGCCTGCTCGACCTGGACGCCTACCGCGCCTTCCTGCGCGATGAGCCGGTGAGGCTGGTCAGCATCATGCACGTCAGCAACGTGCTCGGCACGGTCAACCCCATCGGCGAGATGATCGCCGAGGCGCACGCCGCCGGCGCGCTCTTCGCGGTGGACGGCGCGCAGAGCGTGCCGCACCTGGCCGTAGATGTCCGGGCGCTCGATGCTGACTTCCTGGCCTTCTCCGCGCATAAGATGGCCGGGCCAACCGGCATCGGCGTGCTCTATGGCAAGCGCGCCCTGCTCGAAGCGATGCCCCCATTCCTGGGCGGCGGCGAGATGATCCGCCGGGTGACGCTGGAGGGCAGCACGTGGAACGACCTGCCGCACAAGTTTGAGGCCGGCACGCCAGCAATCGCCGAAGCCGCCGGGCTGGGCGCGGCGGTGGACTACCTGAGCGCGCTGGGCATGGACAACATCCTCGCCCACGAGAAGATCGTCGCCGACTACGCGCTGGACAGGCTGAGCGAAATCCCCGGCCTGACGCTGTACGGCCCCGATGCCTCGCTGCGCAACGGGGTAGCTGCCTTCACCCTGCAGGACATTCACGCCCACGATGTGGCCCAGCTCCTCGACGCCGAGGGCGTCGCCGTGCGTGCCGGGCATCACTGCGCCATGCCCCTGCACAAGCGCCTGGGCGTGGCGGCGACCGCCCGCGCCAGCTTCTACGTGTACAATACGCGCGACGATGTGGACGCCCTGGTGGAAGCGATCTACAATGCGCGCAGAGTCTTCGGGCTGGGCGGCTGACGCGCCGCTGGCCTGGCGTTCTCGCTCGTTTCATGCCAACCGCCCGAATCCTGTGAGGAAACTTGATGGACCTCTACATGGAGAACATCATTGATCACGGGCAGCACCCCCGCAACTTCGGGGAGCCGCTCGATCCCGCTGACATCGAGTACGAGGACGACAACCCCTTCTGTGGCGATCACCTGCACCTGACCGTCCAGCTTGACGAGCAGGATCGCGTCAAAGCCGTCTCCTGGCAGGGCGAAGGCTGCACGATCAGCCAGGCGTCGGCCTCTATGCTCGGCGAGGAGATCATCGGCAAGACGCTGGACGAGTTGCGCGCCCTCGACCGCCAGGACGTGCTCGACCTGCTTGGCATCCCTCTCAGCCCGACGCGGCTTAAGTGCGCCCTGCTGTCGCTCAAAGTGCTCAAGGCGGGCGTCTATGCTCATCTGGGCTGGTCAGTCGAAGAAGATGAATAGCGCAGGCCCCGCTGATGCCCTCTGCTGAACTTCTCCCCACCGCCGACCTGCGCGCCGCCCTGGATCGCGCCAACATTGAAGCAGCGCAACGTCACAACGTCTATGTGGACGTAGAGCACCTGCTGCTCGGCCTGCTGCGCCAGGCGGATAGCCCGGCGCGCGACCTGCTGCGCGCGGGCGGCGCGGATGCGGGCGCTCTCTATGCGCGCATCGCGGAATCCGTTGGCGTCGAGCGCGAGGCGCCCGTCGCGCTCAAAGGCTACAGCCGGGGGGCCAAAGACGCCCTTGAACGCGCTGCGCAGGAGGCGGCCCGGCTTGGGCAGTCCACGCTGGACTCGCGGCACCTGCTGCTGGCCTTGCTCCGCGAGCAGAACGGCGCGGTGAGCGAGGCGTTGGGGGGCCTGGCGCTGCGCCCGGAGGACGTGCGCAACGATCTGCGCCAGCAGCCGCCGGGCCGCCCGGTCACCCCGGCCCCTGCCTCCGCTGTACCCGCAGACGCCGAGCCGGAGATCGTGGTCATCCCTACCCGGCGCGCCAAACGCAAGCGCGACCAGGCCGCGCCGCGCCGCGACAACCGGCCCTGGTTGATCGGCGGGCTGGCGCTGCTGGTCGCCTACCTGCTCTTCGCCCTGCCCGGCAGCTCGCTGTTCACCTTCATCTTCGTGCTGATTGGCTGGGTCTTCTCGGTGACGCTACACGAATTCGCCCACGCCCTGGTCGCGTATTGGGGCGGCGATTACACCGTCAAGGACAAGGGCTATCTGTCGTTCAATCCGCTCAAGTACACGCACCCCATGCTGAGCATCGGCCTGCCGCTGCTCTTTCTGGCGATGGGCGGCATCGGCCTGCCCGGCGGCGCGGTGTACATCGAGCGGCACCGCCTGCGCAGCAAGTGGTGGGGCGCGGCGGTTTCGGCGGCGGGGCCGGCGGCGAACCTGCTGCTGGCGTTGCTGCTGGCGGTGCCCTTCATCGTCGGGCTGGTAGATACGACGATGATCGAGTTCACCATCTGGCTGGGGCGCAGCCCGGAGTCTGGATCGATCTGGGAGAATGCGTCGCTGTGGTCTGCCGTGTCTTTCCTGATCATGCTGCAGGTCACGGCGGTGTGCTTCAACCTGCTGCCCGTGCCGCCGCTGGACGGCTTTGGCGTCATCGAGCCGCTGCTCGATTCGCGCACGCGCTGGCAGCTTCTGCAAATCGGCTCGTATGGCCTGTTCCTGGTCTTTCTGGCGTTGTGGTTCATCCCGCCCGTCGCCGAAGCGTTCTGGGCGATGATCTTCGACCTCACCCGCGCGCTCCAGATTCCCGACGAGCTGGTGCGCGAGGGCTTCCGCAGCTTCATGTTCTGGCGCAATCCGCCGTAATCCGCACTTTCAGGGAGGGAGATTCCAGTGCCACGCTTCATCACTGTCGCCACGACCGCCGAGATTCCGCCCGGCGCGCGCGAGGTCTTCGAGGTCGAGGGCTACTACATCGCCGTGTTCAACGTAGGCGGCACCTACTACGCCATTGAGGATCGCTGCACCCACGACGACGGTCCGCTGGCCGAGGGCGACCTCGACGGGTTCACCATCACCTGTCCCCGGCATGGCGCGCAGTTCGACCTCCGCGACGGG
>CAYNHD010000333.1:0-4573 GCA_964396775.1 uncultured Thermoflexus sp.
CTTCGCGGCGCGCTTTCTCGGCGTGCGCGTCACCCTGCCCTACTTCATTCCGCTGCCCATCGGCTTCTTCGGGACGCTGGGCGCGTTTATCCAACTGCGCGAGCCAGTGCGCAACCGCAAGATTCTCTTCGATGTGGGCGTCGCCGGGCCGCTGGCCGGGTTTGTGCTGGCCGTGCCCATCCTCTTCATTGGGCTGGCTACCTCGGACATCACGCCGCTACCAGCCGACGGGTACATCCTGGAGGGCGATTCGCTGTTCTACGGCCTGGCGAAGTTCATCGTCTTCGGCCAGGTGTTGCCTACTGCCCACGAAGACGTGCTCATCAACCAGGTGGCCAAAGCCGGTTGGACGGGCCTGTTCATCACCGGTCTGAACCTGATCCCGGTCGGTCAGCTTGACGGTGGTCACGTGGTCTCCACGCTGATGGGCCGCCGCGCGCAGCGCCTCTACTTGCCAGTGCTCGGTGTCTTCCTGATGCTGTCGTTCATCAATTCGATGTGGCTGCTGTGGACGATGCTGCTGTTCCTGTTGGGCCGGTTGTACGCCATGCCGCTCGATGCCGTTACCCCGCTCGATGCCCGCCGGCGGCGGCTGGGCTATGCGGCGCTGCTCATCTTCGTGCTGGTCTTCGTGCCCAACCCCTTGCAGATCGTCCAGCCGTGAGCGCGGTGTAGCACCCGCCGAGCGCCTATGACGACAAACGCCCCCCGCCCACAGCCGCACCAGCGCCCGCCGCGCTGGCGGGGGCCTGCCCTGCGTGCGGCCCTGCTTGCGCTGGCTGTCATCGCGCTGCTGGACGTGCTGGGATTGGTCGCGCTGGAAGACCTGTTGCCGGGGGGGGACAGCGACCGCCGGGCGCACTTCATCACCGATGCCAGCGCGCCGTTGGCCGCCTTCTACACGCCGGAAGTCCTCCACTGGCAGGATGAAATTCGGGAGTGGGCCAGGACGTATCAGGTGAACCCGAACGTGCTGGCGATTGTCATCCAGATCGAGTCCTGCGGCGACGCGACGGCCATCTCGTCGGCGGGCGCGCTGGGCTTGATGCAGGTGATGCCCTTTCACTTTGAGTATGGCGAGAACATGATCAACCCGGAAACGAACGTGCAGCGCGGCATGGAGGTCTTCCACGAGTGTCTGACCGTGTTCGCGGGGTACGATCTGGGGTTGGCCCTGGCCTGCTATAACGGCGGCCCCGGTGTGACGCAGCGCCGCTACCAGGAGTGGTACCCGGAGACGCGCTACTACTACGACTGGGCGACCGGGCTGTGGCAGGACGTGCAGGCGGGCGCGACGAAGAGCGAGACGCTGACGGACTGGCTGGCAGCGGGCGGTCAGCGGCTGTGCGACGGGGCAGCGCGCTCCCAACAGGCTACAGCGGCGGCGCTGAACAACAAAACACGACCGGAGGCTGGTGCGCTCCGGTCGTGCGTTTATCGGCTGTCGGCAGGTCGTGATGGCCAGGAACAGGTCAGGCGCTCGGTGTCATCGCCAGCGCAGCGTTCGGCTCCACGCGGATGCCCGGCCCCATCGTCGTGCTGATGACCACGCGGCGGACAAACGTGCCTTTCGCCGCCGTCGGACGGCTGCGGCGCACGGTGTCCATCACAGCGGCCATGTTGCCCAGCAGTTGCTCCTCGCCGAAGCTGACCTTGCCGATGGGGACGTGCACATTGGCCGTCTTGTCGTTGCGGAACTCAATACGACCAGCGCGCGCTTCTTCGATGGCGCGCGGAATGTCTTCGGGCTGCACCAGGGTGCCCGCCTTCGGGTTCGGCATCAGGCCCTTGCGACCCAACACCTTACCGAGGCGGCCAATCTTGCGCATCATGTCCGGGACGGCCAGCGCCACATCGAAATCGGTCCAGCCCTCATTGGCGATGCGCGCGATCATCTCGTCGTCGGCGACATAATCGGCACCGGCGTCCTGAGCGAGCCTGGCGGCCTCGCCCTCGGCAAAGACCAGCACGCGCACCGTCTTGCCCAGGCCGTGCGGCAGCAGTACGGTGGTGCGAATCTGCTGGTCGGAGTGGCGCGGGTCAATGCCCAGGCGCAGGTGTAGCTCAACGGTTTCGTCGAACTTGGCCGGGGCAGTTTCTTTGGCGAGCTTGATCGCCTCTTCAGGGGTGTACAGCGTCTCGCGATCCACCCTGGCGGCGGCTTCGAGATACTTCTTTCCGTGCTTAGGCATGTCTGTCTCCTCAGTGGTCGTAGTGGGCAGCGCCCTCCCACAATCGGCGAACGGCGTGAAGCCGGTCAGTCTTCGATGGTGACGCCCATGCTGCGGGCGGTGCCTTCGATCTGGAGCATCGCGCCTTCCAGATCAACGGCGTTGAGGTCTTTCATCTTGATCTCGGCGATCTCGCGCACCTGCTGGCGAGTCAGTTTGCCGACTTTGGTGCTTTTCGGCGAGGCCGAACCCTTCTCCAGGCCGGCGGCGCGGCGGATGAGGAACGCGGTTGGCGGGCTTTTGAGAATGAACTTGAACGAGCCATCGGTGAAGATGGTGATCTCTGCCGGGATGATCTCGCCGATGCGGTTGCTGGTCTTCGCGTTGTATTCCTTGCAGAAACCCATCAGGTTGATGCCGTGCTGGGCGAGCGCGGGGCCAATAGGCGGCGCCGGATTCGCCTTGCCGGCTGCGATCTGAAGCGTGACAACAGCTTTGACTTTCTTGGCCATGTTCCTTCGATCCTCGTGGTGTCGGACACAGAACGCCCCCCAAAGCAGGGGGCCTCCGTCGAGCGAAACGTACAGCGAAGCAGGCAGCTAACGTCAGGCTTTCTCGACCTGGAGGAAGTCCAGCTCAACAGGCACCTCGCGCCCAAAGAAGGACACGAGCACGCGCACTTTGGCTTTCTCCATGTCAATATCGCCCACCGTGCCGATAAACTCATTGAACGGCCCGTCCACGATGCGCACTTTCTGGCCGGGCTTGAAGGTGACTTTCAGCTTGGGAGCCTCGGCTTCCATGCGGCGCATGATCTGCGAGACCTCTTCGGGGCGCAGCGGCGTCGGCTCGTTGCCCATGCCCACAAACCCCGTGACGCCCGGCGTGTTGCGCACCACATACCAGGAGTCCTCGTCCATCTTCATCTGCACCAGAATGTAGCCGGGAAAGACGCGGCGCTCGATGGTGCGGCGCTTGCCCTCGCGGACTTCGATCTCCTCTTCCGTCGGCACAACCACGTCGAAGATCTTGTCCTGCATCCCCATCGTCTCGATGCGCTGCTCGATGGCGTGGCGGACTTTGCTCTCCTGGCCGGAATAGCAGTGCACCACGTACCACTTGCGGTCGTCTTCCGGCTCTTCCTCGGCGAGTGCCTGAATGCCAGCAGAGAGCACCGATGAGACATCCACCAGCCCTTCGTCCTCAGGCTCGCTGGAAGCGGACTCGTCAGCCTCTTCGTCCAGATAGAGTGGTTCCGGATCGAAGTCTACGTCCTCGTCGCGGAAATCGTCTTCATACATACGTGCATCCTCGTCAATCTCTTGACCCTATGGACGTAGCGTGTGCTCCGTTGCCTGGACATCCCGGCGCAGTTCGCGTGCGGTCGCAGCGCGCCAGGCGCGAGAACGGCGATCCCGCGCTAGATGCGGTGGCGGAAGGCGAAATAGCCCCCGCTCACCACAGCGGCGACCGCCGCGCCAACGGCCAGGAAAATCCATTCCGAGTCGGCGTGGAACGCCTGGCGGAACCACCAGCTATAGAACGTGTCGAGCAGGCCCAGGCCAATCGAAAAAGCAATGGTGACGCCCAGCACCACACTGGTCAGGCGCGAAGTCTCTTCGCGCGAGGGCCAGGTAACCTTCTGCATCTCGGAGATGACGCCGCGAAAATAGCCAGCCACGCTCCGCACAACCGGGATGCGGTCTAGCAGCCCCCCCACATTGAGGCTCAGGCCGCGCCGGCCCTTACGCACTGCGGGTGCGCTACGCTCTTTGCGCACAGCGGGCTGGCCGTTCTTGGCAGCTTCGTCTGCCGCTGGCTGCGTCCGTGCCCGGCGTTCAGCGACGGCAGCGGTGTTCGGCTGCGTCTTGGGGTCTTCAATGCGAGTACGTGTGCGTGCCACTGTCTACTCCTCGGCGTGATCAACAGCCCATACCAAGACACCGTCGCAAGGACGGTGTCTTAACGTAGCGAGCGAGTTCTCCAGGCAGGGGTGGTAGGGATCGAACCCACAACCTACGGTTTTGGAGACCGTTGCTCTGCCAATTGAGCTACACCCCTGAATGATGGGGCAGCAGCGCCCCAGTCCTTGCACGCGCCGTCAGTTACTTCGTCTCACGGTGTAGCGTGTGCTTCCGGCAGCGCGAGCAGTACTTCTTAAGCTCCAAACGCCCCGGATCATTGCGTCGGTTCTTCATGCTGGTGTAGTTGCGCTCTTTGCACTCTGTGCACGCGAGCGTAATCACCATGCGGACGTCCTTTTTCTTGGCCATGTTCTACCTGTCCCGCCGTTCGGGAGTTCTGGGCCGGCCCAGCACAGGCCGGCCCCCAACAGTCTCAGTCGTCTAGTCGAGAATCTCGGTGATGACGCCCGCGCCGACGGTCAGGCCCCCTTCGCGGAT
>CAYNHD010000334.1:0-4560 GCA_964396775.1 uncultured Thermoflexus sp.
AGGCAATTCTCCCCTTCCCCTGGCTTTGCTGGGGGAAGGGGCCGGGGGATAGGGGTGCCCAACAACTTGTTCGTGCACCCACGACAGCGAAAGGGTTTGACAAGGGCGGCTGAATAGGCGACAATTCCTGCGCATTTGTACGTGGTTTTCAGGGTATGGCCGCCTGAGCGGAGCGTGACGCATGATAAAAGACGTTTTGAAGGACGCCGAGGAGCGCATGAAGAGCGCCGTTGCTGTGCTCGAAGAGGATCTGCGGGGGATGCGCACAGGCCGCGCCTCGACCGGCCTCGTTGAGAAGCTGGCGGTGGACTACTATGGCACCGAGACCCCGCTCTACCAGTTGGCGACCATCTCGGTCCCCGAAGCGCAGATGATCATGATCCGCCCGTTCGACAAGACCTCGCTCAAGACCATCGAGCGCGCCATTCTCGCTTCCGAACTGGGGCTGACGCCCAACAACGATGGGACGGTCATTCGCCTGAACATCCCGGCCCTCACCCAGGAGCGGCGCGTCGAGCTACAAAAGATCGTCGGGCGGCGCGTCGAAGAGGCGCGCGTCGCTGTGCGCAATGTGCGTCGCAGCGCCATTGACGACCTGCGCGAGTTTGAGAAGGAAAAGCTGATCTCCGAGGACGAGAACAAGCACGGCCAGGAAGAAGTTCAGAAGCTGACCGACAAGTACATTCACCTCATCGAAGAGGCGGGCAAGCGCAAAGAAGCCGAGATCATGGAATTGTAGCCCACGACACGGCTGATCTCTGCTATGATGAAAAGGGGCGCTTTGCCGGGCCTTGCGCGGCTCCCACGCCCCTGGTGCCCGCATCCTCCCCCCACAGCCGGGATAGAGTAGCGTGGAGCAGCAAACGCACATGACAGACGAGGCGTTGACCCTGCCCGACCAGGTGCCCTACCACCTGGCGATCATCATGGACGGCAACGGGCGTTGGGCCAAAGCGCGCGGCTTACCCCGCCTGGCCGGTCACCGGGCCGGCGTGGAGAACCTGCGGCGCATCCTGCGCGCGTGCAGCGAGTTCGGGATCAAAATCCTGACCATCTACGCCTTCTCCACCGAGAACTGGGGGCGGCCCGAAGCCGAGGTGCGCGGGTTGATGAACATCCTGGAGACGGTCATCAACCGCGAGCTAAAGCAGCTTCATGCGAACGGCGTGCAGCTTCGCCACATCGGTGAGCTAGACGGGCTTTCGCCGGCGCTGCAAGAGAAAGTGCGCCAGGCTATCGCCCTCACGCGCAACAACGATCAGCTTATCCTCAACATCGCCTTCAACTATGGCGGGCGGCAAGACCTGATCCAGGCGTTCCGGCGCATCGTCGCCGACGGCGTCCCGCTCGACCAGATTGATGAGACGCTGATCAACTACTATTTGTACACCGCCGGGCAGCCCGACCCAGACCTGGTGATCCGCACGGCGGGTGAGATGCGCCTGAGCAACTTCCTGCTGTGGCAGGCGTCCTACGCCGAGTACTACGCCACGCCGACCTACTGGCCGGACTTTGACCGCAACGAGCTACTCAAGGCGCTGGTCTACTTCGCGCGGCGCGAGCGGCGCTTTGGGCTGGTCCCCCAGCCATAAGCGGAGCGCCCCTCTCTCACCCCCTGCCGAGGAACCCCCATGCTGAAAACGCGCGTGCTCACTGCTGTGGTGGCGCTGCCCATTCTGATCGCGGTGGTGCTGGTGGGCGGCTGGCTGTTTGCGGCGCTGATCGTGGCGGCGCTGGTGCTGGGCGGGCTGGAGTACGTTCACCTGCTGCGCCAGGGCGGTTACCACACCCCGGCCTGGCTGGTGCTGGCGCTGATCTTGCTGCTGGCGGGGGCGACCTGCTTTGAGCACGATGACTGGCGCGCGCCGGGCGTTGCCGCCCTGCTGATCGCGGGCACCTTCTACGCCATCTGGGGCATGGAGCACGGGCAGCCCAACCCTGTGCTGGCGCTGGCGCTGGCCGTGTTTGGGGGACTCTACCTGGGCTGGCTGGGCAGCTACCTGCTGGCCGTGCGCGACCTGCAAGAAGGCGCTTACCTGCTGTTGATGCTCTATGGCTGTGTGGCCTTCTCCGACAGCGCGGCCTATTTCGTGGGGCGGCGCTGGGGCCGCCACAAGATGTCGCCGCGCGTCAGCCCCAAAAAGACGTGGGAAGGCTACGCGGGCAGCGTGGTGGGCGGGCTGGTCTTCGGCGCGCTGGCCGGTGGGTTGCCGGACACGGCAGTGCTCACCTGGGGGCATGGGGCGCTGATCGGCCTGCTGATCGGCGTGCTGGGCACCGTCGGCGACCTGGGCATCTCGGCGATCAAGCGCCAGGTGGGGGCCAAAGACTCCAGCCACCTCATTCCCGGTCACGGTGGCATCCTCGACCGCACGGATTCGGTGCTGGTTTCCGTCGCAATCGGCTACTACTATCTTGTTTGGTTTGTCTTTTAGCGCGTATAATAGAGGCAGAACGGGGGCGCATTTCATTTCCGGGGCAAAGGGATCACCGCAAAGACGCACAGAGCGCAGAGAAAAAGATGGAGAGGGTTCTGGTTCCTCTCCGCGTCCTCTGCGCCTCTGCGGTTCAGGCATCTTGCCCCCATCGTGAGATGCACCCGACAGAACGCAGAACGCGAGAGTTTGACCGGGGGCCTGCACTGTGCTATATTCGCAGTAGCTCGCTGTTCCATTGCATTCTACTCCCTGATTTGCGTGCCCACAGCTCGCGCTAATTCCTGTCCTCAGGTGCCCTTGATGATGTCCTACGCGCGGCGGTCGTCGTGAAGACGGCTTGCGCGCCCAGAGTGATCCGTTGCCTGCTCACCAGCGCGATGGTGGGGGAATTGCATCACGACGACGCCTGGCGTCGCTAGGTTATCCTCGCTCGGAGATCCCGGAACATGGATATTGCAGAACTCGAAACTCAAACGCTGCACGACCTGCGCGAGATGGCGCGCGAGGCCGATATTGCGGGGTTCAGCCGTCTCAAAAAACAAGACCTCATCCTGCGGCTGCTGCGCGACAAGGCCGAACGGCAAGGGCACCAACTACGCGGGGGTATCCTCGAAATCATTGACGACGGCATCGGCTTCCTCCGCTCAGACCATTACCTACCCGGCCCCGACGATATTTACGTCAGCCAGACGCAGATTCGCCGGTTTGGGCTGCGCACGGGCGACATGGTGATCGGCCAGGTGCGCCCGCCGAAGGACTCAGAGAAATACTTCGGCCTGCTGCGCGTAGAAGCCGTCAACGGGCTGGACCCCGAACAGGCCAAGCGCCGCCCCCGCTTCGACGACCTGACCGCCATCTTCCCCGAAGAACGCTACAATCTGGAGACCAACCCGCGCATTCTCTCCACGCGCCTGCTCAACCTGATCGCCCCCATTGGGCGCGGGCAGCGCGGCCTGATCGTCAGCCCGCCCAAAGCCGGCAAGACGACTGTGCTCAAGGAAGTGGCGAACGCGATCAGCGAGAATTACCCGGAAGTGCACCTGATGGTCGTGCTGATCGGCGAGCGCCCAGAAGAAGTCACCGACATGGATCGCTCGGTGGACGCTGAGGTGATCAGCAGCACCTTCGACGAGCCGGTGTCGTACCACGTGCGCGTGGCGGAGATGGCCCTGGAGCGCGCCAAGCGCCTGGTGGAATCCGGGCAGCATGTCGTCATCCTGCTGGACAGCATCACCCGCCTGGCCCGCGCCTACAACCTGGTCGTGCCGCCCAGCGGGCGCACGCTCACCGGCGGCCTCGATCCGTCGGCGCTCTACCCGCCCAAACGCTTCTTTGGCGCGGCGCGCAACGTCGAAGAAGGCGGCAGCCTGACCATTGTGGCCACCTGCCTGGTCAAGACCGGCAGCCGCATGGACGACGTGATCTACGAGGAGTTCAAGGGCACGGGCAACATGGAGCTGCACCTCTCGCGCGAGCTGCAAGAGCGGCGCATCTTCCCCGCCTTCGACATCATGCAGTCCTCGACGCGGCGCGAAGAGCTATTGCTCGGCCCGGACATTCTGCAGCGCGTGTGGACGATGCGCCGCATGTTGGTGCAGATGACGCAGCCGCCGGCCAACTACGATATGGTCGCCGCGACCGAGGCGCTGATCAACCAGATGCGCCATACCGACTCCAACGAGGAGTTCCTAGACACGCTGACGCGCTAGAGCGTGTTATGCACTTTTCAACCCCTATCCCCCGGCCCCTTTCCCCGCAAGCAGGGAAAGGGGAGCCTCCCCGCCAGCGGGGAGGGACTACAGGGTGGGGTCAGGGCGCTACCCATGCGCCGTGCCCTGCACGCTACGCCGAGCGTGCGGAGTTCATAACACGCGCTAGGCGCGTCGGTGCCAGATAGAACGCGGGCGGCCTGTGCACTGTGCGCAGGCCGCCTGCCTTTGTTAGCCAGCGCGATCAGACAGCGCGCAGGGGCGCTGCTCTGCTGCGCCTGACGCGGAGAGCGACTTCCGAAGTCTGTGGAGACTTCGGAAGTCTCTTTCGGCGGAACGCCTCGCCCCGGCAGAGCCTTCAGGGGCGGACAGCAACGTGAGAAGCATTGAGATGGCGACCGATCAACCTCACC
>CAYNHD010000335.1:0-4555 GCA_964396775.1 uncultured Thermoflexus sp.
GACGGCCTGCTGGTCGGCCTCGCTGCGGGCGATGAACTGAGCCGTGCCATCGCCCTGCGACCCCACGCCCTTGCCACCCCAGATGTGCGGCTTGAGCGGCTCGTAGGCCAGGACGCGGTGCAGCACAGGAGCTGTCAATTCTTCCGGGCAGGCAGGCGTCGCGTAGCGGTCGAAGAACTGCTGCGCCTCGGCCATCAGCGCGCCAAGTTGCTCGCCGTCGCCCGCCTTCAGCGCCTCCACTGCCTGGTGCACGATGCGCTTGTTGATCGGGCCGAGCAGCTTCTGCACGCCCGCCTCGGTCTCGTTATCGGCGAAGGGATACGAGCGATTGAGCCGGGCCAGAATCTCCATCGTGTCCTTCTGGGCCTGCAAATCCACCAGCACGAAGTAGAGGGTCTGCCCGGCGCGCAGTTCCTCGGTGTCCAGGCGTTCGCCGTCGAAGGTCATCAGCACGGGGCGGTTGCCGAAAGCGCAGCCCTGATCCATGCGCCCGCAGCGCGACGGCGTGGTGATCTCGCCCTGGTAGGCGATCTCCATCTCGCCGCGCGTGGTCAGCTTGAGGTCGTAGACACGGTTGAAGGCGCGGGCGACCAGCACAGAGATGGCGGCGCTCGACGACAGCCCCTTTTTGACCGGCAGATCGGTGTGGGTGTTGTCAATGATCAGGCCGCGCACGTGGTAATTGGTCAGCATCTGATAGGCGACGCCGGCGATGTAGCTCCAGAAGCCGCCGCGCTGCGCTTCGTCGAGCAGAGCCTTCGGCTCCATCGGAATCTCGTAGGGGCCATGCCGCATGCCGTCCGGCGTGGTGGAGGTGAGGACGAGCGCGGTCGGGTGTGGCTCGACGTTGGCGTAGATGCCCTGGTTGGTGCCGGCGATCAGCGCGTAGCCCTTCTCGATGTCCGCGTTGATGCGCCGGTAGCCGCCCGCCCAATCCGAGTGTTCGCCAAAGAGGCAGATGCGCCCTGGAACGAAAATCCTCACGGGTCAGGCTCCTTGTGCGCGCGTGTGGCGTGGGTACAGCCGGGTAATTGTACAGGATTCGCGGCATGGCTTCCACATCCTGACAGGGGGTATGTGCGAAACCTGTCAGGTCGTTTGTCGCGCCCTGGTTTACCTTACCCCCGCCCCAGGGCAATTGCACCAAAACCTGCCAGGAGCACTTTGGCAGGGAGCGGCTCGACGACAGACTTCCGAAGTCTCGCAGACTTCGGAAGTCTCAGGCGAAACGCGCGTTTGATGCGATTGCCCTCACCCCCGGCCTCGCTGCGCGCGAGGCGCGTCAGCGCCGAGCGAGGGTGAGGTCAGGCCAGGGCGCAGCAGAGCGGCACCACCATCCCATAATCCACTTCGTATTGACAATCGCAATTGATCCTCAATGATCAAGAAGGCGCTGAACCTAATTACTTTGTGAATTTCTCGTAAATTTCCTGCCCCCAGTGGTGCAAAGCGCACCTTTTTCCCTTAGAATAGGAGTCAGGGGTTGGTCCAGGTACCAGGGAGCCGAACAGGGGGTGTGATCGGCGCGCAAAACATTAATAAAGCATTGAGGCGGGCCGTGCCGCTCATCATTCATCGCCCGGCGCGGTCGAGGGAAAGTTCAGCCATCATCTGCAATTCATAGGCGGGGGAGGAAACATCATGAACAGCAAACGATCCCGATGGTTCCGCTGGCAACGTGGCCAGGCTATGGCCGAGTATTGGCCCACCATCCCGGCGGGGATCATCATCATGTTATCGGCGGCAGGCATCGTCCAGTTCATCACCAGCAGCCTGACGCACACCGTCGAGGGCCTGGAATACACCGGGGCCATGGAATGCGAGATGACGACAGGCACGCCTGAGACAGACGGGCCGCTGTTCGCCGAAACCAGCGGGAAAGAGTTCGTGATCACGTCCGATGTCGAGGGCGCAGATACAGAGAATCCCACGACGACCATCACCATCACCGTGACGGATACCACGGACCCCGCCATCAGCAACATCGGCTTGGGTATGCCCAGGGCAGTCTACGAGGCGATCATGGATATTACAGTCGCCGGCGCCTCGGGCTGGAAGACCGAGTGGGTGGACCCGGACCCGAACGCCGGGATTCCTGGGCTGAAGTTCGAGGGCCTGTTTGACGACGGTGGCGGAAAACCGCCCAAGAAGAAATCCGCTGGCGACATCGTTCTGGTCGGCTACGCAGAGCGCAGCACCGGCAACTCGGTCACCATCATCCTGACGTTGGCTGGATACTACGACTGGAGCATCACCCCGGTCTGGGTTAAAGCCGGCACCACTGTCCACTACACCGAGATCTCGCTGCCGGCCAAGCTGGTGGAGATCTCCAACCCGGATGGTTGCTGAGCGAACACGTCACCGTGCAGATTGAGCACCTGACAGCAGGGATGGGGCGCACAGCAAGTGCGCCCCGTGTGTGCTATGATAGAGCATTATCAGATACCACCCGCCAGAGCGCAGCACATGAGCGATGACAAGCTCCCTGAAGGGCTGGAGCACCTGGCCCGCGAGATCAGCCGCGAAGACCTGCAACGGCTGGCGCAGCAGGGCCTGCTCAAGCCGTCCCGACCCGCGCCGGACGGCCACACGCCTGTTCCGCGCCACCCACCCCTGTCACCGCGCAGCGACGAGCTACCCCCTCCCGATCTGGCTCTGCTGGAACGCGATAAGCCAGCAGAGGTCGCCTATACCGGGTTCGGCGAGCTTCAGCAGCTTCGCTTCGATCTTGATCTCCCAGCAGAAGAGGAAGGGAAGGAAGAGGAACCGAAACGCCGCTTCCGCCTGCGCGACATCCCGACCTACATCACCATTGGCGGCCTCTCGCTGGCGCTAGTCGTCGAGCGCACCTACAACCAGGCGCGGCGGGCCAAGCACGACTTCGACCGGCTGCCCGTCCTGGTGCGCGCGCTCTATTACCTGGCGGCAGCGTTGCTGTCGCTGGCCCTGGTGGGCTTCGTCGTCGGCACCCAACTGACCGACCTTCTCGATCCCAAACCCGACGTGCCGGTGCTGCAAGAGGCCATTATCGCGCCCTACGGCGTGGACGGGCGGGCGCTGCCCCCTGCCGACTACGAACCCTGGCAGCTTCTGCCGGAGACGCTCGGCGACTTCCCGCGCTCGCCCGACGTGATCTCCGCCACAAACACCTCCAGCCCCGCCAACCAGTGCCTGCTCGGCCTGGGCTATGCTTCCGACGTGCTCGACCCGCCCACCTGCACGCGCAGCTATGGGATGGTGGGCACGGCGTCGGCGCGCTATTTGAGCGGGCGGATGAAGGTGGACGTAGCCATCGCGCGCTTCTCCAACCCGCAGAAAGCGCACGGCACGATGATCGAGTTGCTGACGCATGCCCGCAAGTATGGGCGGCTGGGCAATTTCTCGGTGGCTGGCATCACGGAGACGGACTACTTCTTCAGCAACGTGCGCGGCTGGCGCTCGTTCACCTGGTCGCACGGGCTGTGGGTCTTCTCGATTTCGACGGTCAAAATGGAGGTTCTGGACCAGGCAGTCGAGGCGTTTCCGTACTGATTGCGAATTGCGGATTGCGGATTGTGAAGTGAGGCCGTCCGGTTTCGCCGCGCCGTCTGGGAGTGCATTCCAATTCGCATTTCGAAATTCGAATTTCGAAATCCGCCTGTCTGGTTTCATCCCGCCGCCTGGGGGTGCACGTCATCTCGCACCGCAATCCCAGGCGGCGGCCTTTGCGCTCAACCCTGGCTTTCCGCCAGCAGCGGCGGTTTGCGCCGCCGCAAAACCATCGCCGGCAGGGTGCGAATCTCCTGCAGGCCGAGCAGCACGCCGGCGACCACGAACGTCACCGCGCCCACGCCCGCCAGCCCCAGCACGCGCAGCCCTGTCAGCGCGACCCCGGCCTCGTGCCAGCCCAGCGCGCCGAAAACCGCATCGGCTCCCAGCACCGCCGCGCCCATCACAACGGCTGCGGCGACCGCTCGCGCCGCGGTCAGCGCCAGGTGACGGCCATCCACACTGCCCCAACGCCGCCGCAGGATGATCAGCAGCAGGGCCAGCTCGATCAGGAAGGTGGCCGAGTAGCCGATGGCCAGTCCCCCCACCCCGGTCGCGTCGGCGAGCTGGTCGTTCAGCCGCGCCGCCCCGTCAGTCAGCGCGCCAAGCGCCGCCCCGTAGTCGCCCGCCGCGTAAGCCGCGCCCCACTCGTTGAACACCGCGCGGGTCGTGCCGTCGAAATCGCTGACGAAGCCGAGGTACAGCCCGCCCACGATCAGCACGTTGGCGATGGCGGCGATCACGGCGATCCACAGCGGCGTCACGGTGTCCTTGTCGGCGTAGAAGCTGCGCGCGACGACCTCATGCAGACTCTGGAAGATCAGGCCGAAGGCGAAGAATTGCAGCGCGCCGTAGACCAGTACGCTGTCCTCGGCGTCGAACGCGCCGCGCTCCAGCAGGCTGATCAGCGGCTTGCCGATCAGCACCAGCCCAACGGCAGCGGGGATGGTGGCGATGAGGATGAAGCGCAGCGCGCCGGACATCGCACTGCGCTTGCGCGCGTCGTCGCCGAGCGCGCTGAAGGCGG
>CAYNHD010000336.1:0-4549 GCA_964396775.1 uncultured Thermoflexus sp.
AATACGCGCAAATGTCATGTAGGGGCGGGTTTGCAAACCCGCCCCTACAAGCGGCCACCGATCATGATCGTCAAGGCGCATCACAGGGAGGGGGCCGGGGGGTGAGGTTTTCTCAGCCGCCCAGATAGGTGCTCATTGCCTCGCTGACCGACAGCCCTTCGTCAATGACCAGGCGGATCAGCGCGCGCAGTGTGTCAATGGGCACGATGCCGCTCCATACCCGCCCGTCGGGGAACTTGAGCGTCTCCGGCGCGCCGCCATCAGCGCCGAGCAGCACCGTCGGCGTGCCGCTCAGCCCGTAGTCGAGAAAGTCGGTGCGGATCGCGTCGAGCGCCTTGCCATACGTGTCCGTGTCCATGCAGGCGTCGAGCGCGGTCAGGTCAACGCCCAGCGGCTCCAGGCGTGTGCGCACGCCTTCCTCGCTGTACGCTTCCTCGTAGCCGACCGTCAGGTAGCCGTCCCACAGGGCCTTGTACGCGCTGTACCCTTTGCCTTGCTCGGCGGCGCAGAGTGTCGCCTCGGTCGCTCGCATAGCCATTTCGTCGCCAGCAATCGGCGCGACTTCGATGCGCATCCGCCCTGTGTCCGCTTCGAGCGCGATCAGGTGCTCAATGGGCATACTGTAGTTGGCGCAGTGCCCGCAGGTGAAGCTGAAGAACTCGATGGCGCTGACCGGCGCATCGTCGGCCCCGTAGATCAGGCGGCCTTCTTCAGCCAGGCTGCTCTGCCAGGCCGCATCAATGGCCGCGTAATCGGGCGCGGGCGGGTCTACCAGCATCGAGTCGAGAATGCCCAGCACGGTCGCATCCTCTTCGGGCCCAGCCGACGCCTGGATGAACAGCGCGGCTCCCTTCTCGCCATAGGGCAGCAGGGCGAGATGGTTGCTGGTGGCACTGGCCTCATCGTTGAAGCTGACCCCGAATCCGTCCAGCCCGGCGGCGCTGAAGGGCGCTACTTCGCCGCCGACCTGCTCGGCCACCGGGCCGAGCGCGCCGTCCATCGTCGTGTCTGGCCCCAGGCTGGGGTACACCTGGAGCATGATGAACGCGCCTTCCCCGGACTCCAACACGCCCGGCGAAACCAGCGCCAGGTCGTAGTTCTGGCTCTGGCCCAGCACTTGCCAGTCTTCAGGCAGGGTGAAGGTGAGGCCGTACTCTTCCCACACGAAGGTTTTGGTCGGCGCGGCGTCCTGGCGCAGGGACTCGTCGCCAGCGGCGCGACCGGTGAAGGCGCGCGCGCTGCGGATGCCCGCACCGCTCAGCAGGCCGGCCAGCAGGCTCAGCGCCAGTGCCATTCCTACGATAGTTCGTTTGGTCATGAGGATACTCCAATGCTTGGGTAGATGGGTTTGGACAGGGCGCGCAGGCCATCGCCTGGACGCACGCAGCGCCCCGAACTCCCTGGCAGCATGTCGTGGGCGTGCCAGGGTATCTGGAGATTATAGCGGCGGCTGGCGATAATGGCACAGAGCGGGCTGGCAGGGGGTCCACGAACAAGTCGTTAGGCAGTTGTCGGAATGCCCCCATCCCCCGGCCCCTTCCCCCAGCAAAGCTAGGGGAAGGGGAGCGTCGCCTGCCAGATCATCCCCCCTCTAGCTCGGCTGGAGGGGGGATCGAGGGGGGAGGCGTTCGGCGAGCATCCCTGAACTTCCCCTGGCAACAGGTCATTTGTGCGCCCGCTGGCAGGGGATTCAGAGCAGCACGAGACCGAGCAACGAGACTTCCGAAGTTTTCGAAAACTTCGGAAGTCTGGATCAACCTTCCTCTCACGCCGGGCGGCGCAGAGCCAGTAACGCCAGCGCCCCACCACCACCGATCAGCACGGCCACCGCCAGCACCAGCAGCCCGCTGTATTCGTAAAGCGGGTCGAGCAGCGCGCGATCCTCGTCGTCGGAGTCTCCTGTTGCGTCGAGCGGCGGCGCGACGAGTCCCGGATCAGGCGCGCCAGGCAGGGCGGTCGGCGCGCCGCTGGTCGGGATACGAGTCGCGGCATAGCCCGGCGCTGCACCAAAGGCAACCGCCACCTCCCGCCCGATGATTACATGGATCAGGGCTGCGCCCGGCCCCGTCAGACCGAACCCGTCCGGCGGCAGCGCAGCGATCTCATACACGCCTGGAGCCAACTCCGCGCACAGCGGGTCGGGGTCTTCGGCGCTGGTCAGCGTCACAACGCGGTCGGTGCCCGTCACCAGCAAGCGCAGGCCGGGCAGCGCCGCTTCGCCGGGATCGCGGGCGGCATTGAGGTTCTCGTCGTGGAAGGCGGCAACGCACAATGTGCCCGTCTCAGTGACCAGCGCGGCGGGCAATGGCGCGAGCGCGGTCGGCGTGAGGGTGGGCGTTGGCGAGGCAGTCGGCGGCGGAAGAGTCGGGCTGGGCGTGGACGTGGGCGCGAGAGTCACGCCGGCGGCTGCACCCGCGCCAGAGGTTGCGCTCAGCGAGATGGCGTCCCAGTAGATGCCGTTGAGCGCCAGGGCGGTCTGCTGCGTCATGAACAGATAGACGGTCACTGTCTCGGCCTGCGCGGTAGCCGTGACGCGCAGTGCCGCCCACTGATCATACGGCGCGGCGTCCGCCGACCACTGCACGGCAGAGGACAGCGGGTCGAGGCCGCCGGTCGGGTCAATGCCCACGCGCAGAGTGATGCCCGCTGTCTCGTCGGACTGGGCGTAGGGCGGCGTGGGGATGGCGCAGCGGGTCGCCGCATCCGCGCAGGCGAAGGCCCAGCCATGCGCGACCAGTTCCAGCGTCGTGCCGGGCGCGATCTCGCTCACCTGCTGGTAGCCCGCTGCCGTGAACACAGCCCCGTTCTGGCGCAGGTGCCAGGACACTGCGCCGCTGCGCACCTGCGGGTTGTCCTTGTGCGGCAGGGCGTCGGGCGCGCCCGCACCGATCCACAGTCCCCACCCCTGAGGTACCGTGCGCGTGGCCGCGCCCTGCGCGTAGTAGGGCGTTTCCAGGTCGCCGTTGGTCAGCAGATTGGGCGCTGGCTGCTGGGCGCAACTGCAGGGCGCGGTGCCCATTCCCAGCGCCAGAAGCGCAGCGAGCACCAGCGCGCCCCAGCATAGCTTTCGGATCATGGCCGGCCTTCTCAGGAATGGCATGGTGATTGGTGGTTGGTTGTTGGTTATTGGTTATTGGTGGCTGGTGATCAGTGGTCGGTTTTCAGTTTAGTGAGCGCGTACCTGTTTGCCCGTGATGACTGGCTGCCGACAATGATCATTGATCACCGGCCACTGACCACCGAGGCCTGATCACTGATCACTGAAAACTGACCACCGAAGACTGATCACTGAAAACTGAAAGCTGACCACCGACCACCGACCACGCTTCGCCGTTCGCCCCCTCAGTGTAACACGTCCCTGGCGACCCTCAAAGCGGTTCGGCAGCGTCGGCGGGCGTCTCGGCCAGGAAAGCATCCAGAAGCTGCGTCAGCCCGTCGGGATCGTCCTCCGAGAGGAAATGGCGCGCGCCTGTGATGAAATGGGGCCCCCTGGCGCGCGGCAGCGCCTTCTTCCAGTGGCGAGCCAGGTCTGGGGGGAAGATGGGGTCGTCCTGCCCCCAGACGATCAGCGCCGGCGTCTTGTGCAGGGTGCGCAGCCCCCCCTCAATCTCGCGCATCATCTCGGCAGAGGGATGGTGCGGCGTCAGGCTGATCATGCGCGGGAACTGCACCAGGGCCGTCCGCTGGCGCGCCTCGCGGAAAGGAGCGCGATAAGCCATCATCACCCCTGCCGAAAGCTGGCGCGCTGTCCAGCGTTGCAGTCCCAGGGGAAAGGCCAGGTTCAGCAGGCCGAGCGCCAGCTCGCCGACGCCTGGCCAGGTCATCAGGCGCACCAGCAGGGGCACGCGATGATCGAACGTGTCCTGAAACACCCAGGAGTTCATGATCACCAGCCGCCGGACGTTCTGCGGGTGGCGGACGGCGTAGCCCAGCCCGAAGGCTGTGCCCCAGTCTTCCATGATCAGCGTCACCTGGTGCAAGTCCAGGGCGTCCATGCACTCCAGGACGTTGTGAACGTGGCGGCGCAGGGTGTGGTAGCTACGGCTGGTCGGCTTGTCGCTGAGGCCGTAGCCGATATGATCCATCGCCACGCAGCGATAGCCCAACGCCGCGTAGTAGACGATCAGCGCGCGATAGGCGAAGCTCCACATCGGGTAGCCGTGCAAGAAAACGAGCGGCTCGCCGTCTTGCGGCCCCTCGTCCACATAGTGCATCCGCTGACCATCGCTGAGCGCTAGAAAACGCGACGTGAACGGGTACAGCGCGCGCGTTGTTTCGGGCAGCACCGCCGTTGCCATGAGTGTCCTTTCCCTGCGCTGCTGGCGATCTCGCCGCCCGACCCCCACCACTCAGAAGCCGTTTGTGAGAGACCATGCGGAAACCTCACCCCCTGGCCCCCTCTCCGCAAACGGAGAGGGGGAGTCGCTGTGCGGTTAAGTCCCCTATCCGCGTGTGAAGAGGGGGCAAGCCAGGCGCAGCGAGGCCAGGGATGAGGCTAGTGCATGTTGGCGGAAGTCCACCAGTGGCTGTTCGATGGTTTACCCCACCC
>CAYNHD010000337.1:0-4499 GCA_964396775.1 uncultured Thermoflexus sp.
GCAAATACAGTTACTATCAGTTGCGGACACGAGGGGGAAAATGGAAGGAGAACCCACAGCGACATTCCATCCCCCTGCGCGAGGGGATTGTGATCCTCAAGAAATGAGAGAATGAGCGTCTATGGCGAACAAGAGACCAAAGAAACGCAATATCAATACCAAGAGTCCAGCGAGTCTTTTTGGACAGATCATAGGTGACGCTTTCGAGCATGTGGTGATCAATTTCATCGAGGGGTATCTGGCAGAAAGCTATCCCGACTACGAGTTGCTGAAACCTCAAGAGGGAAAACACACCATCACTCTCGATATGGCCGGTGGGTTAAAGAGACAGATGGACAATGTGGTGATCCCCAAAGACTCGGACGATCCTGTGGCCCTGCTGGAGACCAAGTGGCTCAAGGATGCGCGGCATCATAACGACAAAGGAGCCTGGATTCTGCAATTGCGCGAAGTCCGCAAGAAACATGCGACGATTCGCGGAGCGGCGGCGATTTTGAGCGGGTATTGGACTGAAGGCGTGGGCGTGATGCTGATGTCCGAGGGCGGCATCAAGATGGTTTTGGTGGCCACTGACGAGCAAGTTTACAGCACGCTGCAAGGCCCTTTAGACGAGTTGTTCGGGGCGGACACGTTCACGCTGGACGCGGGGACAATGCGCGACAGTTACCCGCGCCCAAGAGACCTGCTCAAGATGGCGATTTACCTGGAGGAAACTGGCAAATTGGATGCGATTGCCGCCTCGTGACTGGAATTTGATCGGTTGCAGGGGAGCAATGGCGTTATGCTGAAAGGGAGCGATCTGATTGAAGCGGCGATAGACAAGCTAGTGGCTCCTCTGCCGGATAGCCCGGCCATTTCCCGGCTTGAGATCGCGCTTCAGATTGACACGGGGAACACAATCTATGAAGAGTTTTCGGATGTAGAAGACGTGATGAAGTTCCTCACAAGGTACTGGTCTGACCCCCAAGAGATTCTTGACAGGATAACGCCCAAGAAGAAGCAACAATAGGAGACCGGGCAATCAGCTCATATAGCTGCTGCCTGTCCCACGCGGGGGCCAATCCCGCCATTGAAAAACAACCACGCCTATGCTACAATGCTCCCCGCCTCGGCGGCCCGCACCACCTCAGGGGCCGCCTTCTGTTGCACAAAGCGGGCGGCGCTCGGCGAGGCCGTCTCGATCTTGCGAACGTAGAAGGATGGCGTCAGATGACGGACCTGATCAAAGCGTTGGAACCGGCCCAAAGCCAGCACCCGCGCGTCCAGCCGGGCGACCAGGTGCGCGTGCACCTGCGCATTGTCGAGGGCAACCGCGAGCGTATCCAGGTGTTTCACGGCACGGTGATCCGCATTGGCGGCGGCGGCGTCAACACGACCTTTACCGTGCGCCGCATCGCCAGTCACGGCATTGGCGTGGAGCGCACCTTCCTGCTGCACAGCCCGCGCATCGAGAAGATCGAAGTCGTGCGCAACGCCAAAGTGCGCCGCGCCAAGCTGTATTACCTGCGCGCCCTCACCGGCAAGGCGACCCGCCTGAAGGAGCGCCGCTTCTGATCGCGCCTGGCGCACGTTGCGGAGCCGTCCAGCCTAGCGCCGTGCCTCCCGGTCATGGAGCGCGCGCATAGGCTTTTTCTGTTAGCCCACGCTGCCTGCCATTCCTTGTTCTGACTCTGCGCGCCGATCATCCCTGTGATGACCGGCGCTTTTTGCCACTTCCGCTCACTTGTCCTCGCCCAGCCCGACATCCCCGGCCAGCACGCGCCGCACTTCGCCGGAGTCCAGTCGGACGAGCAGCGCGCCCATCTCGTCCACGTCCTCGGCGACGCCGCTGTAGGACGGGCTGGGGAACTCCCCTGGCGCGGTGTAGACGGTCACGCGCTTGCCGAGCGTGCCCAGCCGCGCCCGCCAGGCAGCGACGATGCCTGGGTCAGCGGCGCGAGCGACCCAGTGATCTAGGCGCGGCAGCAGCGCCGCCAGCAACGCGATCCGGTTCACCGGGCGGCCCAGCGCCGTTTCCAGGCTGGTGGCGACCGCGGCCAGGTCGGTGGCACTGAATTCGGCGCGCACGTTCAGCCCGATCCCCACCACGACCGCTGCCAGCCAGTCGCCGAGCCAGGTCGCTTCGCAGAGGATGCCGCACAGCTTCTTGCCGCGCGCCAGCCCGTCGTTGGGCCACTTGAGGGCGAAGGCGTCGCCGAGCAGCGGACGCAGCACGTCGGCGAGGGAGAGTCCGGCGGCCATCGTCACGCGCTGCATGAGTTCGGGCGCGAGAGCGGGGCGGTAGATGGCGCTGACCAGCAGGGCGCTCCCCGGCGGCGCATACCAGCGGCGGCCCTGGCGACCGCGCCCGGCGGTCTGCGACTCGGCGATGACAATGGCTCCGTCCGGGGCGGGGGGGTTGGCCAGCGCCCAGTCGTGGGCGATGTCCTGCGTGCTGCCCACTTCGTCGAAGCAGCGGAAGGGGCGCTCGCCCAGGGCGGCGCGCAGGGCGTCGGCAGAAAGGAGATCGACCACGTGCGTGCCTCTTCGTCACCCAGTCAAGAAGCGTCCGGCGGGTTCAACTCGATCTTGCTGACATTGGGCAAGGGGATAAAGACCTGGTAGCCCTCGACCACCGTCCCCAACAGCCCTTCGAGATCGGGATTCCACGACGCCGGCCCTTTCTTGGTCTCTTCATTCGTTGAGCCGGGGAAGATCGTGACCGAAAGCGAACTCCCCTGGGTAGAAATCACCGTCGCCAGGCGTTGGGAATCGTAGGGTTGCGGCCACTCAATGCGCGCCAGCCGCTCAAAGTCAATGTCGAGATGGGTTCCGTCGGGTTTGATGACCGGCAACAAGGTGTCCGTGTACCAGTGAAACGGACTGGCGGCGTACCACCCGCTCCAGCAAGTCTTAGGATAGCGCGTGTAGGCAAGCTGGCTAAAGGAGAAGGTCGCGCTCTGTCCGTCCCAGCCGGTGATCGTCACCGACCAGCGCGGCTGTAGCGTCATCGCTGGGGCGCCAGTGGCCGGCGCATAGAGCCGCACCTGATCCAGGGGGACCGTCAGTTCCAGGCTGTTCATCGCAAACCTCAGGCTACCCCCTAATACCTCGCCGCCTGGGCAGGGTTCCGCCCCACACGGGATGGTGAACCGACCCTCCTGCTGGCTGAAGCCATAGCCGATCCAGAAGGTGGTGCCGATCCAGTACTCCACCGGATCAGCCAGCAGCAGCATTTGCCAGATACCTTTCGCGTCGCTGCTCCGGATTGGGGGCTGGGCTATCTCTTCCAGCGCCAGTGGCTCGATAGTCCAGCTTGAGCCATCGCTCAGTTCCAGCGTCCCTAGAACCGCGCTGGTCGGAGATGGCTGAGCTTCGGGGATAGTGATACGCTGAATGGCCGAGAAGGGCAGCCTCGCCCGGCCCCACGTGTGTATGCCGACAAGCTCGGCGTCCGCCCCCGCCGTCAGATCAATCGCCGCGCCCTCGCGGTCAGTCACCATGAAGGTGTCAGTGCCGGTGCGCTCAAGCTGCTGCAGCCTGTCAAACAGGATGTTCTTGACCTGGAACTGTCCGGTCTGCCATTCTCCTGCCCCTGCTTTCAGCTCGCCTCTGGAGTAAGCACCAAGCAGATGAACTGTCTGCCCGTCAAATGCCTCGATCTGTACAACCGGGCTGGCGGGTGCTGGGGGCGAGAAATCATAGGGTTGCTCCTCTACGATCAGCCGCTGGATGGCCGAATATGGTAGAGTGCAAGTGCCACCCCAGATAGTGTTGCCATGAAGATTGGTCGTGGCCCATTCGTCCAGCACCATTTCTGCGCTTTCGCCGTCGGCTGCCTGGGCGGTGAACGCCCAATCTCCGGTGCGCTCAAGAGTCTGGATATCGCCATGATCAGGGCCCACTCTCAAGCTGCCGACCAGTAACTCCCCCTCTGTATAGAAATCAGTGAGCCTGAAGGCCAGCCCGCTGACGGTTTCGACCTGGACGCTGCCATCCACTGCAGCAAGGTCCGGGGGCGGGCTGGACCCTTCCAGCGTGACACGGCGGATGCTGCTGAGCGGGAGCGTTTCGCGGCCCCATCCACCCTCACCGGCGAGGGTTGCCTCGGCGCTGGGCAGGCCTTCCACCTGCGCGCCATCGGTGGTGGTGAGCATGAAGGTGCCAGCATCAGTGCGTTCGATCTGTTGGAGATAGTCAAGTCTAAATCTCGACACTGTTAACCCATGGATCTGCCACTGACCCTCTGTAGTAAACGGCCCTTCAAGCTGGATGACCTGCCCATTGAGCGTTTCAACCTGCGCTACCTGCGCGGGAACCGGCGTGGCCTCCTGGGCCTGGGCGCTACCGGTGATGGGGATAGCTATCGCGGTTGCCAGACAGATCGCCGCGACAACGACGCTTAGGAGCAGTTTCATACGTTTCATATTGGTTACTCCTTTCACTATCTCACAGTATATTCTGATTCTAGCTACCGGACACTTGAACAAATGAGCGAGGGCTAGCCAATTTCCACAACC
>CAYNHD010000338.1:0-4480 GCA_964396775.1 uncultured Thermoflexus sp.
GGTGCCGCCTGTGTCTGCGCCTGCGGTCACCCCGACGGACGCAGGTCATTGATCCTCCTCCGCGCGGCAGAACGTGCCCTGGGTTCTGCCGCGCAAGCACCCCCACACACTGGGGGGCACGGGCGCGCGCCCGCTGTGCTACACTCAGCGCAAGGGTTGGAGTTGCCTAGAGCAGCCGGGCCAGGATAGCGTCTTCGGCGGCGTAATCGAACTGGCGCGGGTCTGGCGCGGGCGGAGGATTGGCGCGCTCCCAGGCGACGGTGTGGCGCAGGCCCTCCTCGCGGGTGTAGTGGGCGATGAAGCCCAGCTCGCTGCGAATGCGCGTCGTGTCCACGTAGAGTTCTTGATCCAACCCGGCGTGCGACTGCATCTCCAGGGGAAGCTGGTAATCCGGCGCGGCGACGACCAACCCATCCCAGCCAGCGGCCTGGCCGATGGCGCGAATCCAGTCGGCGGTGGTGAGGGCGGTGCGCTCGCCGATGTTGTAGACGCGCCCGGCAGCGCGCGGATCGGTCGCGGCCAGGGAGATGGCGGCGGCGGTGTTGCCCACGTAGTCGCGCGTCCAGCGCCAGCGGGCAAGCTGCTCGCTGACCAGGATCGCCGGGCGGCCATCGTCCATGCGCTTGAGGTACTCGTACAGGCGGTGCTGGTAGTCACCCGGCCCGTAGATCATCGGCAGGCGCAACACGGTGCCGGGCAAGTCTGGCGCGCCCAGAGTCACGCGCTCGACCAGAATCTTCTCATAGTCGTCCAGAACGCGGCGCGGGTCGTCGCTGGCGCGGGGAGTCTCGGCGCGGTACGGGTAGAGGCGCTGGCGCAGGGGGCTGTCTTCGGTCAGCGGGAGCGGGTCGGGGCGGCCTGGCTCGGTGCCCTGCACGCGGCCATAGGCACGGTACACGTCCTGGCTGCTGAGGCTGACCAGCCGCCCGGCGAGACCCCGGAAGGTCGTCACGACGGTGCGCGCGTCCTGCTCGCTGAGCGGGATCATGTCAATAACCACGTCCGGCAGAATGGTGCGGAAGCTGTCCGCATGGTCGGGCAACCGTGCGCGCTCGCCGTACAGATGCTGGACGCCTTCCGGCAGCGCGACCTGGGGTGGGTGGCGGTGGAATAGCCAGATCGTATGGCCCAGGTCGTGCAGCAGGTGGACAAGCGGCGGGCCGATGAAGCGCGTGCCGCCTATAATAAGAATACGCACGGATCACCGATCCTTTCAGGCCGAACCAGTTTGTGATCTGGTGGGTCGCGTGTGATGGTGCCGGGCATGACGGCGGTGGCGTGAGGGGGCATCTCATTTTGGGGGCAAAAGATCACCGCTGAGACGCAGAGGGCGCAGAGAAAAGAGAGCTATCGAGAGAGTTCTGGTTCTTCTCCGCGTCCTCTGCGCCTCTGCGGTTCAGGAATCTCGTCCCTATCGTGAGATGCACCCCGGCGTGAGTCCCGACTCTCACCCCGCCGGACAAAGTGAGTATAATCAAACCAGGCGTTCTGTGACAGCGAGAGCGCATCGAGACGGCGAAGGAGCAACCTGCCGTGTGGAGAAAACTGGTCCTTGTGGTCGCACTGTTGAGCGTCGTCCCGCTGGGGCATGGCGTCCTGGCGCAGGCGGGAGAATTGCACGTGTGGTCGGCGCTGGCGGAAGAAGACGCCGGCGTAATCGAAGGCGCGACCAGGGCGTTCGCCGGCGAGTTGGGCGTGCGGGCGGACGTTCGTATCGTCGAAGCGCCCTACCTGCTGCAGGCGGTAGTCACTGCTCGCTCTGCGGGGGAGCCGGGGCCGGACGTGATCTTCGCCCCCACCGATGTCGGCGAGCCGCTGCTCGAAAATGACCTCATTCTGCCCAGGCCGTCGCGCGGTGAGTTCTTCCTGGCGGCGCTGCTAGAGATGCTGCCCGACCTGCTCAACGACGCCTGCGGCGAGAGACCGCCCGAAGGCTGCCTGTGGGAGCCGGTCAATCCCGCGCTGCCTCCCGCCCAGTTTGACGAGCGCGGGATAGCACGCACGATAGGCTGGGTGTGCGAGTCGGCCCCTGATCTGCCTATGTGCGGCGGCGATCCGCTGGCGGGCCAGCCAGTCACCTGGGGCTACCAGATATTTCTGCTCAACCGGCAATGGCTGGCCGAGCGCGGGCTGGAGCCGCCGGTGTTGCTGGACGATGTTCTGGCTATCCGCAGCGAGTTTGGCCTGGACATCCTGCCCGCCCAGCCGGAGGCGCTGCCGCTGCCCGGCGATGTGCCGCCCACGACCATTGTGGTCATCTCGTCGGCGGTGTTGGTTCAGCAGCCTGTGGAGACACTGCGCAGCATGGGCAGCTTCTTCGCGGCGGACTACGCGCCGGTGCTGGGCCTGACCTTCGACACGCTCTATGTGGGTGCTGGCTCTGCCGACCCGGACCTGGCCGGGGAATTTGTGCGCGTCGCGGCGCAGGACAGCACGTTCAAGGCGGAGTTGCTGCACAGCAGCGGGCGGTTGCCAGCCTTCACGGTGGATGAGTTGCGGCGGTGGGGGCTTGACGAGCCGGAAGCGCGGGCTGTGCTCCAGGCGCTGGCCGTGCTCGCTGCCTACGCCCAGACCGTGTACTGAGCAAGGACGCCTCACCCCGTCAATCCCCCTCGCCAGCCAGGCTGGAGCGTGTTATGCACTTTCAACCCCTATCCCCCAGCCCCTTTCCCCGCAGGCAGGGAAAGGGGAGCGATTGCCCCTCCCCGCCAGCGGGGAGGGGCCACAGGGTGGGGTCAATGCGCCGCACATGGCGTTGCGCGCTTCCCGCTGCGCCGAGCGCGCGGAGTTCATAACACGCTCTAGAACGGAAGGCACGCCAAAGCAAAGGGCGCGCCAGCGCCCTCCTTGTTCAGCGTTCTGGCTGTGTGGCGAGCAGCGGAAGGCCCGCCTCCTGACGCAGCAATGCGGCCTTGTCCGTCCGCTCCCAGGCCACGTCGAGATCATCGCGGCCAAAGTGCCCGTAGGCGGCCACCTTGCGATACTGCGGCTTGCGCAGGTCGAGGTCGCGGATGATCGCCGCCGGGCGCATGTCGAAGTGCTTCTTGATCAGGGCGATGATCTGCTCGTCGGGGATTGTGCCCGTGCCGAACGTCTCGATGGCGATGGACAGCGGGTGCGCCACGCCGATGGCGTAGGAGACCTGTAGCTCAAAGCGTGAGGCCAGGCCAGCGGCGACGACGTTCTTGGCAATGTAGCGGGCCATGTACGCGCCGGAACGATCCACTTTGGTTGCATCCTTGCCGGAGAAGGCCCCGCCACCATGCCGGGCGATGCCGCCGTAGGTGTCCACGATGATCTTGCGCCCGGTCAGGCCGGCGTCGCCAAGCGGGCCGCCTACGACAAAGCGCCCGGTGGGATTAACGAAGTACTTGGTGTTTTCGTCCAGCAGGTGGGCCGGGATGACGGCGCGGACGACGTGCTCCAGCACGTCCTCGCGAATCTGCTCGCTGGTCGCTTCGGGCGCGTGCTGCGTCGAGACGAGCACGGTGTCCACGCGCTTGGGCTTGCCGTAGGAGTACTCGACAGTGACCTGGCTCTTGCCGTCCGGGCGCAGGTAGGGCATGACACCGTTGCGCCGGACTTCAGCCAGCCGCTTGGTCAGCTTGTGGGCGAGTACGATGGGCAGCGGCATCAGTTCTGGCGTCTCATCGCAGGCGAAGCCGATCATCATGCCCTGGTCGCCCGCGCCCAGCGCGTTAAGCTGTTCTTCGTTGAGTTCGCCCATCCGCCGCTCCAGCGCGCTATCAACACCCTGGGCGATGTCGCTGGATTGCTCTTTGATGGACACGATCACCCCGCAGGTGTCTGCGTCGAAGCCGAACTTGCCGCGTGTGTAGCCGATGTCGCGCACGACATCGCGGGCGATGGTGCCGATGTCCACGTAGGTTGAGGTGGTGATCTCGCCCATCACCACGACCAGCCCGGTTGTGACGGCGGTCTCGCAGGCCACGCGCGCCTGCGGGTCGTCGGCCAGAATCGCGTCGAGCACGGCATCAGAGATCTGGTCGCATATCTTGTCCGGGTGCCCTTCAGTGACCGACTCCGATGTGTAGAACAACTGAGGAGACGACATGAAAGTTGTGCTGTTGTTGCCGCTCACGGTGACTCCTTTGTGGCTAGTACCTGGCCCGGCAGGAACGAAAGACGCCCCCTGTCACACTCTGTCAGGGGGCGTCATCACGCTCAGAGAGCCTCATTGATCAGGCGCATGAGGTCGCTAGACAACGCTCTCATCTTCCAGAAAACCTGACGGAATTGGCACCGTTCTCCGGTGGGCGGCTTGCCTGAGCCAACCGGAGAGGTTGCCGCGGCTTCACGGGGCCGGTCCCTCTGCCGCTCTGGATAAGAGTGTTTCCAGGTATGCGATTGGTATGTTGTGCTTATGATAGCACGGGATAAGCGGCTGCGCCAGTGGCAACAAAAGCGGGGAGTGGATAAGTTTAGGGATATGGGTAAAATGGGGACATGAAACACTGTC
>CAYNHD010000339.1:0-4477 GCA_964396775.1 uncultured Thermoflexus sp.
TTCTCATCACACAGTGCCGCTCCCTACTTGACAACCAACACCGTATCTCTCCATTCGGATGGAGAGGGGACTTTGACCGCTGGCTGGGGCGTTTTCCCCCTCCCTGGCTTGGCCGGGGAGGGGGCCAGGGGGAGGGGCATTGTGCCCATACCACGCACCCGGAAGCCTTCACTTGACGCGCATGGGGCATATGGCAATACGCCCCTACGGGACCTTACCTCGCTCGGCCCCTTGACGCGGGCCTCGCCGCCCCTTCTTCAACACGGAGAAGGAGCAAGCCGAGCGCAACGGAGCCAGGAGGTGAAGTCGTAGGGCGACCCCCAAAAGACTTCCGAAGTTTTCGAAAACTTCGGAAGTCTTCGGAAATCTGCTGTACCCCGCTGTCCCTTCAAACGCATCCCCTGTACAATGGAGCGTGATTCACCCGCCGCCCAGACCGGAGGTTGACCATGCGACGCTTCCTCTCCCTGCCGCTCGCCCTGACCGCGCTGGCGCTCAGCCTCGCGGCGTGTGGAGGCGACACGGACACGCCGGCCCCGTCGCAAACGCCGCCACCCTCGCCGCTCCCCACCGAGACGACCCAGCCCAGCCCAACCCCATCTGCCCAGTCCGTGACAGAGTTGGCTCTCGCGCCAGACGAGACGGCATGGCTGCGCATCGTCAACGCCAGCCCCGACCTGCCGCGCGTCTCCGTGTACCTGGACGGTCTGCTCGTCGTCGCTGCCCTGCGCCCCGGCGATTACCAGCAGTCGCCGCAGAAAGTGCCCGCTGGGGATGGTGCGCTGCGCGTCGTGCCGACAGGCGACGAGTCCGCGCCTGCCCTGCTCGAAGCGCCGGTCAGCCTGCCTGTTGGAACCGCACACGTGCTGGTCCTGGTCGGGCGCGCCGCTGATTACCGGCTGATCGTCGCCAGCGAAGACACCTCACCGCTGCCGGCGGCGGCGACGCGCCTGCGCGTCGTGCACGCCCTGCCGGACGCCGGGACGCTCACCGTGCAGGATGGCCAGCGCACGATTATTAACGCGCTGGCCTTCGGCGAGGTCAGCGAAGCCCTGACCCTGGCTGAGAAGGGGCACGACCTCACCCTGCTGGCGGCTGACGCTGCCCTGGCCGAGTTCGAGTTCTATGGCATGGCCCGCTACGCCTATACCGTCGTGCTGTTCCCCGAACCGGACGCCGGCACAGAGCCGGGCGGCGTCGCCCGCGTCGAGCTGCGCAGCCGCGTCGAGGACGAGGCGCAAGTCCGTGTGATGCACGCCTCGCCCGACCTGCCGCCTGTGGACGTGTACCTGGACGACATCTCCCTTGCGGAGAATCTGCCCTACCGCGTGGCCAGCGCGTGGACGACTCAGCGCGCCGCCACCTACCAGCTTCGCCTGCTGCCCGCCGGGGAGCCGGACGCCGCGCCCATCCTCGTCAAGCAGATCGCCCTGCGCGCCGACGAGACGGCGAGCCTGGTGCTGCTCGGCACGCAAGACCGCCTGCGCGTCACCGCCGTCGCCGAAGACCTGAGTCCCACGCCGGTCAACGCGGCGCGGCTGCTCTTCGTCAACGCGGCCCCCGACACGCTCAGCGTCCGGGTGAGCACCTACAGCGGCGAGACACCCGACCTGCGCCCGGTGCCATTCGGCGCGGCGAGCCGCCCGTTGGCGTATCCCGCCGGAACAGCGGCCTTCGTCATCGAGACCGGCAGCGCCGACTCTTCGCGCCAGATTGACCTGCTGCCGGAGCGCGATTGGCAGGCGGGCACGGTTTACGCCGTGATCATCACCGATACGCCTGACGCGCCGCCGGTCGTGCTGGAGACGGAGACGGACGTCGGCGACACGATCCTGGCCGCCGACGGCGTGGTGCCGCTGGAGAGCGCCCCGCCCAGCGCCAGCGGATGGGGGCCGGGCGCGCGAGTCTTCGCCATCCGCCTGGTCAACGCGCTGGCCGACGAAGCGCCCGTTGATCTCCTTGCCGACGGCGCGCTGATCTTCGAATCAGTGAGTCCCAACACCGCCACCGCCTACCACGACCTCGGCGCGCCGCCAGATCACCTGGAAATCCGCCAGTCTGCGAGTGGCGCTGTGCTGCTCAGTGAGGCGGTGAGTCTGCCTCCTGCACCGGAGGGTACGTATCTCACCCTCTATATCTACCGCGACCGCCAGACTGTGCGCTTCGAGGCCGCGACCGACCGCGCGCTCCTTGTCCCAGACGGTTACGCCATGCTGCGCGTATTTCACGCCGCGCCAGAAGCGCCCGCGCTGCGTGTGGTGCGCGCGCCCAAGCCCACCCCGTCGCCCACGCCATCGCCTGTGCCGCCCGCGTCGCCGGGCGCGCCGACGCCCACTGCGCCGCTCCCGGAGGTCAGCCCACCCGCCGGTGAGGAGGAAGAAGCCGCGCGCCCGCCGGACATCCTGCTGGACAGCATTGACTTCGGCATGATCGTGAACCCGGCTCTCATCCCCGCCGAGACATACGAACTGCACATCGTCGAGCGCGTCAGCACGCGCGAAGTCGGGGCGCTGATGGTCACGCTCGCGCCGCGCACCGCCTACGAACTGCTTCTGCTGCCGGACGTGAGCGGGCAGGGCGTGCGCGCCGTGCTGGTGACTCACCGCCGTTGAGCGCCTGCCATCGCGGGTGCACGTGGAACCGCGAGGCGGATTGGTCGCGCCCTGTTTACCTCACCCCCTGGCCTTGTTACACTCGGCCTTTCCCCCTCTCCGTAAACGGAGAGGAGGAAGCGAGGCGCGCCAGCGCCGAGCGGGGGTGAGGTTCGTAGGGGTGTATTGCAGTACGCCCCGCTGCTCTGCCTCGCCCCCAATTGCCTGACAGGTTCTGCACGCACATGCCACTTGCGGCGCTTGCCCCACCCCTGCCCCGTGCTATAATCGCCGCACTCAGGCGACGGCGCGCGGCGCAGGGCCAGCGCGTCCTTCACGCTATTGGAGCGCTCCCGTGCGAGCATTCATCACCGGCGCTGGCGGCTTTGCCGGCGGGCACCTGGTCGAGCACCTGCTGACCCTGCCGGACGTGCACATCACTGCCGCCGTGTTCCAACCGCCGGGGTGCAATCCGCGCCTCGACGGTCGTCCGGTCGAGCAGCGCCAGCTTGACCTGCGCGACGCCGCTGCCGTGCACGTGGCCATCGCCGACGCCCGCCCGGAGCTGGTGTTTCACCTGGCTGCCCTGGCCGATGTCGGGCAGTCTTTCAAGGACCCCTGGGGTACGCTGGCCAACAACGCCCAGGCGCAGATCAATGTCCTGGAAGCCTGCCGGCATAGCGTGCCGGCGGCGCGCGTCCTCGTCGTCAGTTCGGCGGAGATTTACGGCGCGGTGGGCGGGACAGACACCCCGCTCGACGAGCGCGTTCCCTTCGCCCCGGCCAGCCCATACAGCGTCAGCAAAGTGACGCAAGACATGCTCGGCCTGCAATACTTCCTCGCCTACGGGCTGCCCATCGTCCGCGCCCGGCCCTTCAACCACATCGGCCCCAGCCAGGCGGGTGGTTTCGTCGCGGCGGACTTCGCCAGCCAGATCGCGGCGATTGAGGCGGGCACCCGCGAGCCGGTCATGTTCGTCGGCAACCTGGAAGCCGAGCGCGACTTCACCGACGTGCGCGATGTCGTGCGCGCTTACACGCTGATGCTCATGCGCGGCGAGCCGGGCGAAGCGTACAACGTGTGCAGCGGACAGGCGCACAGCGTCCAGTACTTGCTTGACACGCTGCTGAGCTACAGCACCGTCCCCATCGAAGTCCGCCAGGACCCGGCGCGCATGCGCCCGTCCGACGTGCCGTGCCGCGTGGGGGACGCTTCCAAGCTGCGCGCCCACACCGGCTGGACGCCACAGATTCCCTTCGAGCAGAGCTTGTTGGACACCCTCAACGACTGGCGCATCCGGGCGGGCCTGCGCCCGGCAGCCGGTCACCAGGCAGGAGCAGAGCACCCATGACCAAACGCGCGCTCATCACCGGCATCACCGGCCAGGACGGGTCGTACCTGGCCGAGTTCCTGCTGGAGCAGGGCTACGAGGTCTTCGGCCTGGTGCGCCGCACCAGCACGGTTAACTTCAGCCGCATTGAGCACATCCAGGATCGGCTGAACCTCATCCCTGGTGACATGCTCGACCAGACCTCGCTCCAGCTTGCGCTGCAACAGTGCGAGCCGGACGAAGTGTACAACCTGGCCGCGCAGAGCTTCGTGCAGACCTCGTGGACGCAGCCTGTCTTCACCGGCGACGTGACCGCGCTGGGCGTCACCCGCCTGCTGGACGCGATTCGCCATGTCAACCCGGCCATCCGCTTCTACCAGGCGTCGAGCAGCGAGATGTTCGGCAAGGTGCGCGAGGTGCCGCAGCGCGAGACGACGCCCTTCTACCCGCGCAGTCCCTACGGCGTGGCGAAGGTGTATGGCCATTGGATCACCGTCAACTACCGCGAGAGCTACGGCCTGCACGCCACCAGCGGCATCCTCTTCAACCATGAAAG
>CAYNHD010000340.1:0-4475 GCA_964396775.1 uncultured Thermoflexus sp.
AAAAGAAGTATGGAGAGGGTGTTAGTTCTTCTCCGCGTCCTCTGCGTCTCTGCGGTTCGGGTATTTCGCCCCCCTCGCCATGCACCCGCAGCGATTCCGCTCTTGACAGAGCGCCGTTCCGGGCTAAAATGAACATCACCACGCCGAAGTGGCGGAATTGGCAGACGCGCTGCGTTCAGGGCGCAGTCCTCATTACGGGGGTGTGGGTTCGACTCCCACCTTCGGCACACGCCCAGGTTGCCCGACAACCTGGGCGCTTTCATTGCCGGGCGCGGGCGCTTGTGGTACGTTTGAGGGCGTCAAGCGGAGCACAGACCTGACAGCGATGAGCGACCCCTTCTCCCCAGACTCCGATCCTCTTCCGCCGCGCCGCCGCGAGCGACCGCAGCAGATCACGAGCCTTCAGATCGTGTTCGCGCTCATTCTGTCCATTGGGCTGCTGCTGGTGATCAATTTCAGCGGGCGCATCGCGCGTGGCCAGCAGATGGAAGCCGAGCACCAGCGGCTCCAGGCGACGATTGCCGTGCTCGAACGGCAGAAACTGGATTTGCTGCGCACGCGCGACTACGCCGCCAACGACGCCAGCATCGAATACTGGGCGCACACCGAAGGCAAGATGGTGCGCGACGGTGAGGTACTGGTCATCCCCGTCCCCGGCAACATCGAAGCGCCGACCCCTACGCCGCCCCCCTCCATCTTCCTGCCCACGCCCGCTCCAGAGCCGCAGACTCCCAACTGGCGACTGTGGTGGAGCCTGTTCTTCGACGGCGATCCGCCGTTTTGAGGGGGTTGTTGGTTATTGGTTATTGGTTATTGGTGATCAGTGATCGGTTCTCAGTGATCAGCAGCCGCCCGCTGTCACCGACGCCTGATCACTGACCACTGATGACCACCAACCGCTAAGAACCAATAACCAACCACCAATCACCGTTCTCTCACACCAAGCCCGGCAGCGACCGCCCAAGCTGCGTCTGTAGCTCGGCGAGTGCGGCGTAGGCCGCTCCGCGCACCGCCGGATCGCGGTCGCGCAGCGCGGCGTAGAGTGGCTTGAGCGCAGGGACATGCCCCAGCCGGGCCAGCGTGTGGGCGGCCAGCGTCTTGTAGACGGTTTGCCCCTCTTGCAGCACGCGCACGAGCACCTGGCGCGCGTTCGGCCCGGCAGGGACGCCCTCGCCCCGATCTGCCGCCCACGCGATCAGCCAGCCGAGGGAGTCCGCTTCGGGGTGGCAGCGCGGGCCTTCGCGCTCCGCCGACTGTGCGGCGGCAAATGCTTCCTGCGCGACCGTGCGCACGACCCACTGCTCGTCTTCCATCATCGCCCGGTAGAGCGCGATCAGCGCCCAGGGCGCGCGCACGCGGCTCAGCCCGTACACCGCCGCGCGGCGGATTTCCACTTCCTGGGCGACAATGGCCTCGCGCAGGATGTTGTGCCCGTTGCCGGGCAGCGCGGCCAGCGCCTCGGCAATGGCCCGGCGGACCTCGTGCCCTTCCTGGAACAGGCCGTGAATCATCATCTCAATGGCCTGCTCGCTGCCAATCGCGCCCAGCGCCAGCGCCGCCGCCAGCTTGACCCGCTGATTCTCGTCGGCGAGCATGGCGGCCAGGTCTTTGACCGCTTCGGGGTTGCCCAGCGCGCCCAACCCCACGCAGCCCAGCCGCCGGATGTCGGCATCGGCGGCGTGGAGCGCCTGGCGCAGGATGAACAGCACATTGCGGTCGCGCGAGGCGATCAGCGCCGCCAGCGCCCGCTCGCGCACCAGCGGGTATTGCTCGCTGGCCAGCAGCGCCTTCGCAAAGCGGGTGAAAATGTCGCCGCGCCAGGGGGCGTCGGGCGGCGCATCGGGCAGCCAGTGCACCAGGCCGAACAGGTTGCTGTAGAACAGGTCGGGCGGGGTGCTCAGCTTGCGGTAGATGACTGGCAGGATGTTGATCCGCCCGGCAGCAAACCCCAGCGCGTCCTGCCAGGCCGGTTCGAGCGCCAATTCTGTCGGGCGCTCGGACCCCGGCTCCAGCAGCGTCTCGCTGGCCAGGAAGCTGGCCAGGCGCGGGTGGCTGAAGGCATAGCGGTCGCCCTCGTAAGCAGCCATCAAGCCATCGCTGACCAGCGATTCCAGTGCCTCGCCACCCTTGCTCGCGCTCATGACGGAGGGTAGGGCCTCGACCAGCGCGGCGCGCGGCAGCGGCTCGCCCGCCGTGACCAGGGCGGCGGCCAGGGGGGGCAGCACCGGGCGAAGCTCGGCGTTGCTCAGGCGGCGCGCGACAAAGGCATCGTACCAGCCCAGGCGGCCCGTCTCGCGCGTGTCGTCGGCCAGCCCCGCCCACAGCTTGAGCGTCACGTCGAGCGCGCTGCGCCCGCGATTGTCCTGCGTCAGGCGGCGCATCGCCTTGTCATCGAGCGCCGGGGCGCGGCGGTGCGCGCGGCTCCAGACCTGAACCCACCGCTCGGCCAGCAGGGCGTAATCGTCGTCGCGCCAGGCACGCAGGAACGTAGGCGTGAAGCCGCACGCCGTCAGCCGCTCGTAGCCGCTGGGCGGCCCGGCGACCACGATCAGGTTCTGTCCATAGGTCGCGGCCAGCTGGCTCAGCCAGCCCAGATACGGCTCGCGCGCCGCCGGCGATAGCTCGTCGTACCCGTCAATCAGCACCAGGGCGCTGCCCCGCTCCAGCGCCGGGTAGATCACGCTGCCCGCCACGCGCGCGGCCACTGCCCCCAGTTGGCGCTGCGCCGCCCGCACCAACGGCTCCGCCGGGTCCAGCGCCGCGCCGCGCGCCTTGCCGAAGGCGGTGGCGTCTAGCTCGACATCGCTCAGGTGGACGAGCACAGGCGTCAGGGTGGTGAGATCGAGCGGCGGCAGGCGCTCCTCTTCCGGCATACCAAGCTGCTCGCGCCGCTGCTGGCGCGCGTCATAGAGCCGCTCCATCGCCCGCTGCTGGATGCGCTGGCGCTCAGCGGCGCGGGCGCGCTGTTCCTCTTCGGGCAGGTCGCGCTCCTCGGCCAGGATCGCCTGCGCCGAGAGGTCTTCCAGCGACTCAAACGTCACTTCGCCCAGGGCCATGAGCGCCAACGTGGTCAGCGTCACGCTCTTGCCCATGCCGCTCGCGCCCAGGATGGCCACCTGCCGGTCGCCCGCGCCCAGGTCGGCCAGGGGGATCGTCTCGATGTTATACGGGGCGTAGCTCTGCGGCATGTCGTGAAAGAGGGGCACGACATCGAACACGCTGCGGGCGGTGGCCTCCTCGCCAGCAGGTTCCAATTCCGGCGGCGGGGGCAGGATCAGGCGCGGCTCCAGCAGCACCTCGCTGAGCGGGCACAGGCTCCCGGCCAGGTGCCGCCCCTGCAACGTGCGCAGCAGGTCGCGGGCATAGCGGGCATCTGCCGCCTGCCCCACGAAGCGGCGCGTGCCTTCGATCTGCGCTTCTGCCGTGTCGTGAATACGCGCCAGGCGGCGGCGCGTGCGCCACGCGATCAGCCCCAGGAGGCCCCCGGCCAGCAAGCCCATGAGGAACGAAAGCGGATCAAAGCGCATGATACCCCCCGTTACAAGGCTACCAGAATGCGCCCGCAGCTTTCGCAGGTGATCAGCTCGAGATTCTGGCGCACCTGCTGGACGGTGACCGTCGTCTGGCCGACGCCGCACACAGAGCAGCACTCGCCCTCCAGCAGGGCAAGGGCGTGGCCGCTCTTGCGCGGGCGCAGCGTCTGGTACACCTCGATGAATTCGGGGCTGATCTGGCTGGCGACGCGCTCGCGGTCGGCCTTGAGCCGCTTGATCTCGCTCTTAAGCTGCTGCAATTCCGCGCCAAGCGTCTCCTGCGCGGAGGCCCTGTCCGCCTCGGCCTGGCGCAGGCGTTGCTGGGCGGCGTCGAGCGCCGCCTGCAGCTCTTCGACGGCGATCATGGTCTCCAGCAGCGAGTCTTCCAGGGCCGCGTGGCGTCGCCCGCGCTCGGCGATCTTGTGCTGGATGTCTTCCAGTTCTTTGGGATTGCTGACCGCGCCGCTGTACAGGCGGTCGTTAAGCTGCCGTGTCTGCTCGACGACGCTCTTGATCTCCAGCGTCAGGTCGGCGGCGCGCGCTTCTTGCGGGCGAAGCTGGCCCTCCAGGGCGGCAACTTCGGCCTGCGCCGCCTGCAAGGCGCGATCATCTTCGAGCGCGGCGCTCACCTCGCGGGCGCGGCCCCGCCGGGATTCGAGGTCGAGATCGAGCTTCTGCAGGCGGTAGAGCGCCCTGGTTTGGCTCATCGCACCCCCTCAACTGGCGTACAGCGCCGGTCGTTGTAAAATGAGCATCATCGTGGGCTGGCAAGGGGCATTATACACCACGCCGGAATCGGCGGGCAAACCTGGGGGAGCGCGGG
Organism: uncultured Thermoflexus sp.; assembly: GCA_964396775.1. Taxonomy (GTDB): domain Bacteria; phylum Chloroflexota; class Anaerolineae; order Aggregatilineales; family Aggregatilineaceae; genus UBA2029. Next base: position 4,357 of record CAYNHD010000340.1, read on the forward strand.
GGTTCATGAACGAGTTGTCAGGCAGTGGTCGAAGGCCCCCCAACCCCCCCCCCCACCCCCCCCCAAACAAAGGGGAGGGGGGCGCGGGGTGGCCCAAAGAACCCCCCCCAAAAAACGCG
>CAYNHD010000341.1:0-4447 GCA_964396775.1 uncultured Thermoflexus sp.
GCCGCCGAGCGTGGCCCCGATCGGGCCGCAGGCGCTGGGGCCGAACGAAGCGCGCGACGTGCCCTACACGGCCACCGACCCCGAAGGCGACCCGCTGACGGCGACGGCAAGCTCCGATAATCCCGGCGTGGTCGCGGCGGCGGTAAACGTGCCGGGCGCGATCACGCTGAACGCGGTGGGCGCGGGCGCGGCCACGGTCACGCTGTCGGTGAGCGACGGCGTGAACCCGGCGGTGACGACTTCCTTCTCCGTGACGGTCAGCGCGCCGAACACCAACCCGGTCATCCAGCCGGTGTCCGACCAGACGGTGAATGTTGGGGCCAGCCTCAGCGTGCCGGTCAGCGCCTCCGACCCGGATGGCGACGTGGTGACGCTGACCGCTGTCTCGGACAACCCCGGTGTGGCGACCGCCTTCGCTGGCGGGCCGGGCGAAGTGATCCTGGGCGGAGTGGCACCGGGCACAGCGACGATCCTGGTGGACGCCAGCGACGGGCGCGGTGGCTCTGCCTCGCTCAGTTTCCTGGTGACGGTGCAGGGCGTGAACAACGCGCCGGTCATCCAGCCGATCCCCGACCAATCGCTTTCGGTGGGCGAGACCATTGCCGTCGCCGTGTCCATCTCCGACCCGGACGGCGACCCGCTGGTGGTTTCGGCGGTGGCTCAGAATACCGGCGTTGTCTTCAGTGAGATGCCGGGCACCGACACGATCACCCTGCAAGGGCTGGCGGAAGGCGTCACGGCGATTGACGTGTACGCCGACGACAACAAGGGCGGCTTGACGACCGCGACCTTCACCGTCACTGTCTCCAGCGCGCCCCCGTCGTTCGACCTGATGGCCTACCCGGTCGTGCCGCAGATTCCCGACAGCATGGCTGCCATGCTGCGCCAGCTTTACGGCAGCGCGGTGACCAACTTCGGGACGCAGGCGGGCGTGTTTACCAAAGTGGGCGACGACGCGATGGACAGCCCGAACTTCATGGCTCCCTTCGCGGTCAGCGGGTACGACCTGGGCGGCTTCGGCAACCTGCAGGCGACGATTGACTTCTACGCGGCAACACCGGTGCGCCCGGCGCTCGATCCAGCGATCAACAGCTTCAACGTGGATAGCGTGGCCGCTAACGATGGCTGGGGGATCGAAGACCTGTCCGGCCCCGCGCCGGGTGGCGCGCCGTGCGATGCGGTCGGCGCTGGGACGCGGCTGGAATGCGAGTACATGATCTCGCGCCCCAGCATCGCCCTGATCAGCTTCAGCGCGGAGAATGTGACCTACCTGCCGGCGGAGCAATTCCGCAGCGAGCTACAGACGCTGGTCTTCGAGAGTATGAGCGGCTACGGCGTGATCCCGGTGCTGGCCACCATCCCGGCGGATGGGAACCACTCCACCGAGGCGCTCGCCGAGTACAACCGGGCCATTGTCGAAGTGGCATCGGAGTCGGATGTCCCGCTGTGGAACCTGTGGCGGGCGATGCAAGAGCGGGGTATCAGCGATCCGTTCAGTGTGGCTCCGCAGGGCGCGGGCAACCTGACCGACGCGGCGCTGAGCTACGGCTATAACATGCGCAACCTGACGGCGCTCCAGACGTTGCAGGCGGTGCGCCAGGCGGTCGGCATCAACTGACGGTAGCGGCGGAATGCCAACAGACGACCCCCCGGCCATTGCGTGCCGGGGGGCGTTTCCTGTAGGAAGACATACGAACAAGCTGTCAGGCGGTTGGCGGAATGCCCCTATCCCCTGGCCCCTTCCCCCAGCCAAGCTAGGGGAAGGGGAGAGTAGCCTGCCAGATCGTCCCCCCTCTAGCTTGGTTGGAGGGGGGATTTGAGGGGGGAGGCGTCCAGAGAGCATTCTCGACCTTCCCCTGGTGACAGGTCGCTCGTGGACTCCTGCACGGGGCAAAACGGGTGGCGTGCCGCTCAGCGTTCGCGCGGAGGCGGTACAATGTGCGGCAGGGTGTCCTCATTGGCTGCTGCGCCCACCGCGCGCATCGTCTGCGTTGTCCGCTGGCTGGCAAGGGACTCCATCCAACCGGGCAGCAGGCACCAGTAGCCGGGGCCTTCGGTGTGCGGCTGTGGCCGGAAAGGCAGCGGGCGCGCCTGCAGAGCAGAGAGGTCCGTCTGGCGTCCGTTGACGGACTGGCGGTAGTAGTACAGGCGGAAGACGTGCGCGCCATCGGTGGCGGCGAAAGCGGGTTCCTGGCCCTGGTTGCGCACGTAAGCGCCGGGGCTGATGATCAGAGCTACGTCCAGGTAAGCGGCATCGAGGGCGAGAGCCTCGGTCGGGAAGATGAAGCAGGTGGCGCGGTCGTCGCGCGTCAGGTCAAGCCGCGAGCGGTAGACCGGCAGCACGCGCCCGCGCCGCACGAGGGGGAGGTAGCGGCTGGGGAACGACCCAGGGACGAGGGCAACATCGGTGCTCTCTGACTTGCGCCATTCGCGGGCCTTGTGATAGCCGCCGGTGCTGGCTTCGATGACCTGGTAGATGCGCCCTTCCGCCCAGAACAATGCCCCCATTGGCAGGCGCGCCGTGTCTACCTCTGGGAGACTCTCCAGAAACCGCAGGATCGCTGGATCAGCCACGTCGCCCACCCCTAAACTTGATCAAAGCCGCGCGTGACGTATACCATAATGGTTACAACCTGTTTTAACCGTTTTCGTTGCGCACGGCAATTCCAGTAGCTAAGCGGGTGGGTGCAAGGGTTGTCAGGGATTCGCTGGACGCGAAGGTATTGACCTCACCCCCGGTCTCGCTGCGCTCGGCCTGCCCCCTTCTCCGCTGGCGGAGAGGGGGCGGTGAGGCGCGTCAGCGCCGAGCAGGGGTGAGGTAAACCGGGGCGCAGCAGAGCCGCGCCCCTACCTGAGAGGTTTTGCACGCACCCGCTAAGCGGGCAGCGAGCTATGTCGTCATGATTGGGGTGGGGCGAATGCGTAGACTCCTCTGGATAGTGTTCTGGCTGGCCCTTCTCGGCGCGCTGGCAGCGTGCGAGGACTCTGGCTCCATTGGCCAGGGCGACCTGACGATCACGGTGGATGTGGACGGAGAGCGTCTGGTCTACCGCTTTGACCGGGCGGTTTCGGTGGGGCAGTTCCTCAGCGAGATCGGCGTGACGCTGGGCGAATTCGATGAGGTCAACCCGCTGCTGCAAACGCAGGTGCGCGACGGCATGACCATCACCGTGACGCGCGTGGTACAGCGCCAGGAGTGCGAGAACAGCGACATCCCGCCGGGCACCGAGCGCCAGTTCACCCAGAGCCTGCCGCCCGGCGAGGAGCGCATTGCCCAGACCGGCGAGAATGGCGTTGTGCAGGTGTGCTACCGCATTACCGAGAAGGACGGCGTGCAGACCAGCCGCGTTGAGGTGAGCCGCATCGTGATCAAAGAGCCGCGCAACGAGATCGTCTATGTGGGCAGCCAGCCGCCGGAGACGCTGGTGCCCATTGACGGCGTGCTCACCTTCATCTCCGGCGGACAGGCCTGGATCATCGAGGGCAACACCGCCAACCTCAACCCGCTTACGCAAGAGGGTACCCTGGACGGGCGGGTGTTCGACCTGTCGGCGGACGGGCGGCGGCTGCTCTACACGCGGCGCACAGCAGACGCGACCGACCCCGAATTCGCTAACGAGCTATGGGCGATTCTGGACACGACCGCGCCGTTCCCTCGTGCGGTGCAGCTTGCCCCCTCCGACGTGCGCTATGCCCAGTGGGTGCCCGGCGGAGCGGGCGCAGCCTTCAGCTACTCGACGGCCAGCCCGTCTACGGACGGCGCGGGCTGGCGCGCCTATAATGATCTCTACCTGATGCAGATTGACCCGGCAACCGGCGAGGCGCTGGCCGAAGGCTTCAAGGAGATCGTGTCGGCCAATGCCCTGGGTATCTATGCCTATTGGGGGCGGCGCTTCGCCTGGTCGCCGGACGGCGAACAGGTCGCCTGGGCCAACGCGGACAGCGTGGGCGTGGTCAACCTCGAGACCGGCGAGTTCGAGACGCTGCTGACTTTCCCAGAGTACAGGCCGCTGCTGGAGCGGTTCAGCGGCGCGTCGGTGTGGATTCCCACGCTCTCGTGGTCGGAGGATGGCTACCTGGTGACGACGGTGCACGGGCCGCCCTACGCCGACGAAGCGCCGCAGGACAGCATCATCTTCGATGTGGCCGTGATCAACCCGGCGATGGGTCTGGAGATCAACCCCTTCCTGGCACGGGGCGGCATCTGGGCCAGCCCGACCTATTCGCCGGTGTCACAAGGGGCGGGTGGCGCGCCGGAATACTCCCTGGCTTACTTCAAGGCACGCGAGCCGCTCAACAGCCCCGGCGCGCAGTACGATCTGGTGGTGGCCGACCGCGACGGGAGCAACGCGCGTGTTGTCTTCCCTGGCCCTGAACGGCCCGGCCTGCGCCCTGACCCGGAGGATGGCATCGCCTGGAGTCCCTCCGCACGGCAGATCGCGCTGAT
>CAYNHD010000342.1:0-4441 GCA_964396775.1 uncultured Thermoflexus sp.
AGGTTGTGGAAATTGGCTAGCCCTCGCTCATTTGTTCAAGTGTCCGGTAGCTAGAGACTGGTTCCTGCACAGACACATACACTCCGACTCTACCCGACAGCGCATTACCAACGGAGATCCGCGATTTGCCGCCAGACCTCCGCTGCGGGCAAAATAGAGATACGCCGCGATGCGGCGCACACCCCCGCTACCCGTTCGCGGGCGGCGCAGGGAGGGAGGCGGCCATGCCGGGCGACGTATTCATCTCCTACGCACGCGAAGACAAGGCGTTCGTGCGCCGGCTGCACCAGGCGTTGGCCACGCAAGGCCGCGATGCCTGGGTGGACTGGGAAGACATCCCCCTCTCGGCAGACTGGTGGCGCGAGATCTGCGTCGGCATCGAAGGGGCCAACGCCTTCGTCTTCGTCATCAGTCCGGATTCGGCGCGCTCGGTGACGTGCTTCAAGGAAATTGACTACGCCACCGAGCACCACAAGCGCATCATGCCCGTGCTGCGCCGCGAGATCACCGACGAGGCCGACGAGAAGCGGCTGCACCCCACCGTCAACGCCCACAACTGGATCTTCATCCGCGAAGAGGACGATTTCGACACGGCCTTCGCCGCCCTGATTGAGGCGCTGGACACCGACCTGGCTTATACGCGCGAGCATACCCGCCTGCTGGTGCGCGCCCGCAACTGGGAAGACCGCCAGCACGACCGCAGTCTGCTGCTGAGCGGCAACGCCCTCAAAGAAGCCGAGGTATGGCTGGCCCAGGGAATCGCCAAGGAGCGCAACAAGCCCACCGCGCTGCACATCGAGTACATCGCGCGCAGCCGCCATGCCCACAGGCGCCGCCAGCAGCGCAACGCCATCATCACGGCAGTGGTCAGCGTGATCGTCGCCCTGCTTGTGCTGTCGCTGATCCTGTTTGTGCGCGCCGAGGACGCCCGCCAGCAGGCCGACGCCAACGCCGAGGAAGCGGTTCAGGCTCGCCTGGCCGCCGAGAACGCGCGCAACAAGTCGCAGGCCATCGGCCTGGCGGCGCAGGCTCAGCTTGAGCTGTTCGGCGCCTACCCGGAGCGCGGCGTGCTGCTGGCCCTCGAAGCCCTGGACCGGCTGCCCTACGCCTGGCAGGCGGACCGCGCGCTGGGCACGGCGGTGCAGGCCAGCCGGGCGCGGCGCATCCTGGCAGCGCACAGCGGGGCGGTGCTGCGCGCGGCCTTTTCGCCGGACGGGGCACAGATCGCCACCGCCAGCGCCGATAACAGCGTCGCCCTGTGGGAGGCGGCGAGCAGCCCGCAGCCCACCAGACGGCTGGTTGGGCACACGGGGTCCGTCTCCAGCGTCGCCTGGTCGCCAGACGGTGCGCGCCTCGTCACGGGCAGTTGGGATCGCACCGCCCGTGTCTGGGACGCCGCGACCGGCAACCCGCTGCTCGTTCTGGTGGGGCACACCGACTGGGTGATTGACGTCGCCTGGTCACCGGACGGGACGCAGGTCGCCACGGCCAGCGCCGACAACACCGTGCGCCTGTGGGACGCGCTCAGCGGCGCGCCGCTGCAAACCCTGAGCGGGCACACCGCCTGGGTCAATGGCATTGCCTGGTCGCCGGATGGGACGCAGCTTGCCAGCGGGAGCCACGACGGTGCCGTGCGCCTGTGGGACGCGGCCAGCGGCGAGGCGCTCGCCGTGCTGGAAGGGCACAGCGCCGCCATTAACCGCGTGGTCTGGTCGCCGGATGGGACGCGCCTGGCCAGCGCGAGCAACGACGAGACGGCCATCGTCTGGGATGCGGCGACGGGCACGCCGATCACCGTCCTGGCCGGGCACATCAGCGCGGTCATGGCGGTATCCTGGTCTCCGGATGGGACGCAGGTCGCCACCGCCGGGCGCGACCGCGCGGTGTACGTGTGGGACGCCGCCAGCGGGCAGCGCCTCTTCGCCGCCAGCGGCCACGCCGACGACGTGAACGATGTCGCCTGGGCACCGGACGGATCGTACCTGCTCACTGCCGCCGACGACGCGACCGCCCGCCTGTGGGACGCCTCGCCCGGCGACGCGCTGCACACGCTGACACACGGCGATTGGGTCAACGGCGCGGCATGGAGCGTGGACGGATCGCGCGTGCTCACCTGGTCGCGCGATGGCACCGCCCGCCTGTGGGACGCGGCGACGGGCGCGCCCCTGCTGACGTTGAGCGGGCACAGCGGCTGGGTCAGCGGCGCGGCGTGGAGTCCCGACGAGACGCGCGTCCTCACCTGGTCGTGGGACAACACCGCCCGCATCTGGGACGCTGCGAGCGGCGCGCCCCTCTTCACCCTGACGCACCGGGGGCGGGTCAACGGCGCACGCTGGAACGCCAGCGGGACGCGCGTCCTCACCTGGGCCAGCGACAGCCAGACGCGCGTCTGGGATTCGGCGAGTGGGGCGCAGCTATTGGCCGTGACCGATCTGGTTACCGACATCACCAGCGCGGCCTGGTCGCCGGACGAGACGCGGCTGATCACCGCCGCGCGCCGCTCCGCCCGCGTGTGGGACATCAGCGGCGCGGTGCCCGAAGAGGTGTTGCTGCTGAGCGGGCACACCGGCACGGTCGAGTTCGCGGCCTGGGCAGCGGACGGGGCGCGCCTGGTCACTGCGGCCCGCGACGGCACCGTGCGCCTGTGGGACGCGGCGACCGGCGACGAGATCATGGTACTGACGGCGCACGGCGGCGCGGTGACAGGCGTCTTCCCCTCGCCGGACGGGGCGGCGCTGCTGACCACCGGTGACGACGGCACGGCCAAAGTGTGGGATGCGGCGACGGGCGCGCTGCTGGCGACGCTGGCCGGTCATACGGACGCCATCACCGCGGGGGCGTGGTCGCCGGACGGCGTGCGCATCCTCACCGCCAGCGAGGATCGCACTGCCCGCCTGTGGGACGCGGCGACCGGCAACGAGCTACTCGTGCTCGGCGGGCACGGTGACGGCCTGCACAGCGTCGCCTGGTCGCCGGACGGGACGCGCAGCCTCACCGCCAGCAGCGACCGCAGCGCGCGCATCTGGCTGACCTGGCAGACGACCGCCGACCTGGTTGCCTACGCCAACGCCTGTTGCCGCGTCCGCGATCTGACGGCGAGCGAGCGCGCGCAGTTTAGCCTGGAGCAATGAGGAGGTTTTTGGTTTTTGGTTTTTGGTTTTTGGTTTGAGGTTTGAGGTTTTTGGTTTTTGGTTGCTGGTCACAGCGGCCAGCAGCCAGGGATGCAGCGCACCGCCAGCAAGGTAAATACCTGGCCTGATCACCGGTAGAACTGGCAACCGTTCGCTCCCGACCCCCAACCACCAACCACCAATAACCAATAACAACAACCAATAACCAACCACCACCTATGGACAACGACCTCACCCACCAAGCAGCCGCCTGGCTCGACGCCGGCGAAGCGGTCGCCCTGGCGACCATCGTGCGCATTCGCGGCTCGTCGGCCCAGCCGCTCGGCGCGCGCATGGTCATGACCAGCGATAATCGCTTCGTCGGGGCAGTCAGCGGCGGCTGCGTAGAGACCGACGTGTACGAGGCCGCCTGCGATGTGCTGGCCGGCGACGGCCCGCTGATGCTGCACTACAAGCACGTCGAGAACCCGCTGGTCGAGATCGGGCTGAACTGCGACGGGCAGATTGATGTGCTCGTCGAGCGGCTGGACCGCGCCCTGTTCGACCTGCTCAGCGCACCGCCCACGCGCGTCCTGGTCACCCTGTGCGCGCCCAACGAGCCGCTACATCCTCGCCCCTTGCACGCCCACGTCCTGCCGGATGGCACGGCGTCCACCCCCCTGCCAGAGGCCGTGCGCGACGACGCGCTGGCCGCGTTGGAGTCCGACCTGCCACAGACAGTTGCCTACCCGGACGGGCGCATCGCGCTGTTGGAGCCGGTGCTGCCGCCGCCCACGCTGCTCATCTTCGGTGGGGAACAGATCGCCGTGCCGCTGGTGCGCTTCGCCCGGCTGATGGGCTTCCGCACGGTGGTGACGGACGCGCGCCCGGCCTTCGCCACCCGCGAAAAGCACCCCGACGCGGACGAGGTGCTGGCTCTCTGGCCGGACGAGGTGGTGGCCCGCGTCGGTGTGAACCGGCGGACGTATGCCGTCTCGCTCAACCACGAGCCGCGCTTTGAAGACGCCATGCTGCGCGCGCTGGCCGGACGCCCACTCGCCTACCTGGGAGCCATTGGCAAGCCACAGCGTGCCGTCGAGCGCGCTGAGCGCGCCCAGGCCACCGGCCTGGACCTGGCGCAGCTTCCACTCATTCACACGCCGGTGGGGCTGGACCTGGGCGGCAAGTCGGCGGAGGAGATCGCGCTGAGCATCATCGCCGAGATCATCGCCGTGAAGAATGGGCGCTCCGGCGGAATGTCGGCGGCTAAGGGAGCGGATAAGTTTAGGGATATGGGTAAAATGGGGACATGAAACGCTGTCCATATTGCC
>CAYNHD010000343.1:0-4436 GCA_964396775.1 uncultured Thermoflexus sp.
CGCCCCTACGACCTCCCCCGTCCGGCGCATAGGGGCGCTGCTCTGCTGCGCCCCCGTAGGGGGTACAAACCCACCCCTTCAACGGCTTGATGGGGCCTACGGCTGGAAATGCCTCCCTCGTCCAGCAAGTTCGCGACGATCTGGCGATGTCCCTGCCCCCTTCCCTCACGGCTTGATCACGATCTTCAGCACGTCGCCGCGCGCGTCGCGCAGCAGCGTCATGGCCTCGACGATGCGCTCCAGCGGCATGACGTGGGAGATGATCGCCTCGCCGTTGACGTGCCCATCCTTGAGAAGCTGCAAGCAGGTGGGGAAATAGAGCGCCGGCGCGGCATGGGAGGCGCGCAGTTGCAGCTTGCGGAAGTGGAACTCGTTGGCGTCGAAGGTCAGCGCAGCGCCAGGGCCGTACTCGATGCCGATGAAGGCGATGATGCCGCCGTAGTTCATCACGGGCAGAGCGCTCAGCACCGCTGAAGCCGACGCCGAGACCAACGCGCGGTCAACGCCGCCGCGCCGGAAGGGAATGGCCTCCACCGGCGTCTCGCTGGTCAGGATCACACTGTCCGCCCCGTAGAGCCGCGCCAGGTCCGCGCGCCTGCCGCCCGACCGGTTGGCGGCGTAGATGTGCGCCGCGCCTTTGCGCCGCACCAGCGGGATGGACAGCAGGCCGATCGGGCCGAGGCCCAGCACCAGCACGTCATCGCCCAGGGCGATGTCCGCCGTATAGGTCATGTCCAGGGCCACGCCCAGCGGCTCGCTGAGGCAGGCGACCTCGAAGCTCAGGCCGTCGAAGGGGACGAGACACTCTTTGGGGGCCAGGATGTACTCGGCGAAGCCCATGCTCTCGTTGTTCCAGAAGTTCGGCCCCTTGTTGCACAGGTCGGAGCGCCCGTTGCGGCATAGCTCGCACGTGCCGCAGTAGGAACCGCTCTCCAGCACCACCCGGTCGCCCTCTTTGACGTTGCGCACGCCCGGCCCCACCTGGGCCACGACGCCGGCGACCTCGTGCCCGAAGCCCTGCCACTCGGTGGGTGGTTTGGGCGTCAGGCGATGGGTGACCGAGCGGGCAATGTGCAGATCGGTGCCGCAGATTCCGCACGCTTCCACTTTGATCAAGGCCCAGCCTTCGCGGACTTCGGGCACCGCGATCTCGCGCAGCGCGAACTCGAAGGGCGCTCGGACAAAGGCGGCCAGCATGGTCTTGGTCATGGTTACACGCTCCTTATACAGTGAAGCTCTGCCCTGGAAACAGGAATCTGCGGCCCCCTACTGCGCCCGCCGCCCGCGCCGCTCAGCGATGATCGTGCGGTAGAGGGCCTCGTACTGGCTGGCGACGCGCTGCCAAGTGAAGTGCTCCTCGATCAGCTGGCGTCCCGCCTGACGCAACGCCTGCCGCCGCTCCCCATCTTCGATCAGATGCAGCACACCGCTGACCAGGTCCTCGTCCGTCTCACCGAAGAGGACGTGCTCGCCGGGCACGACCGGGATGCCATCGCAGCTCAGCGGCGTGGCGACGACAGCCACGCCCATGGCCAGCGCCTCCAGCACTTTGTTCTTGATCCCCGCCCCCAGCCGTAGCGGACTGACGAAGATCAGCGCCTGCTCGAAATAGGGGCGAATGTCCGGCACGCGCCCGGTGACGGTGACCGCCTCGGAGGCGCAGGCCAGCAGCGCGGGGGGCGGGTTGCCGCCCACCAGCAGCAGCCGCGCCGCCGGGACGCGCGCCCGCACGCGCGGGAAGATGTCGCGGGCCAGGCGCAGCGCCGCGTCGAGGTTGGGTGCGTAGTCGTAGTTGCCGCTGAAGAGCAGCGCCGGCTCCTCCGGCTCGTAGCCGGTTGGGGTGAAGTAGTCCACGTCCACGCCGTTGGGGATGGTCACCAGGGGCGTGCGCGGGTTGAGGGCGCCCAGGGCGTCGGCGTCGCGGTCGGTGAGCACCACCGTGCGGTCGAAGCCGTCGAACATCCAGCTTTCAAAGCCGCGCGCCATGCGCCGCCGCAGCCGGGTGAGCAGCCGCGCCCCAAGTCCGCGCGCTTCGGCGGCGGCGCGCTCCAGCCACAGGCTGTAGGACTCGTAAGGAACGATCACGTTGGGCAGGCCGCGCACCAGGTGGCGGAACTCGTAGACGTGCACGCCGCCGAACAGGTGCGCCACGTCGTAGCCGCGCGTCTCCAGCAGCCGGGCTGCGGCGCGCCACATCTCCGGCGACCAGCTCGCGCCGGCGCGCCGGGGGTAGCGCGCTGCCGGGCGCGCGTAGCGCCGCAGCAGGCTGGGCAGCGAGCGGCGCGGCTCGCGGATGAGTTGCACGCTGCGAAACAGGCGCTCATAGCGCGGCACGTCGGCCAGGTCTTCCGGCTGCTGGTAGTAGGCCAGCAGGTCAATCTGGTGGTAGCGCGCGGCCAGTTCGTGGGCCAGGTGGTAGATGATCAGGCTGTCGCCGCGATAGAGCGGGAAAGGCGGGCAGCGCGAGATGAGCAGGATGTCCATAGCGCGTGTTATACCAGACTCTCGACCAGGCGCGAAAACTGCGCCGCGTAGCCCGCCGCCGTGTAGTGGGCCAACACGCGCGCCCGCCCCGCCGCGCCCATGCGCGCGCGCAGGATCGGGTCGGACTTTGCCGCGTCGAGGATAGCTCGCTTGTAGGCTTCGTCTTTGCCCACGCCGAAGACGTTCTCGCCGGCCACGACGAAGCGCGCCTCCGGCATCTGCGCGGCGACGCGGTGGGCCATCGCCTGAAAGACATCGTGTCCCTTGACGCGCTGGAAGCGGGCGATCATGCCCACCAGGGGGGCGTCCGGCCCGATGCCCAGCCGGGCGCGCACCGGCGACCCGTCCACGCCGGGGTGGAAGTGATCGGGGTCTACGCCGGGCACGAGCACGGGGATGCGTTCCGCCGCCAGGAACGATCCCGACGCGGCCAGCCAGCGGTCGCGCACCGCCTGGGTGATGGCGATAATCTGCGTCACCTGCGCTCGAAAGAACTGGCGTTGCCAGGGCCGGGCCGGGAACCACCAGCCCATCGCATTCCAGAGGACGGGGACGCCCGTCGCACGCGCTGCTGCCGCCGCGAAGGGCAGCGAATGGTAGTCGCTGTGGATGGCGTGAATTCCCTGCGCGCGAACCAGCGCCGCCAACCGCTGCGCGACCGGGAAGCGCGTCCAGATCGCCGGGATGAACCAGGCCGTCGCGCCGCGATAGGGCAGCAGGTGCATCGTCACGCCGAGGGCGCGCGCCGCCTCGGGCAGCCCCCCCTCGCGCGGGCAAACCAGATGCAGCCGCCAACGTCGGCAGTCGAGCGCGCCCATCAGGTTGAGCTGGACGCTCTCGCCGCCGCCCAGCCCGCTGTAGGCGGAGACGAAGAGCAGGTTGCGCGGGGGGGCGTCGGTCATAGGCCGGGCGACTCTCCGGGGAGCGAACGGTCAGGCGCAGCCGTATTGTAGCGCAGATCGCGCGGGGAGGTGGAGGGAGGGTGCGCGTAAGAGTACAGATCGGGGATGTTCTATGGTACCCTATGAGCACACATGAAGATATGGCGAGAACTGACACAATGGGAGCCTGGAACTCATGCATCAGCATCCATTGGCAGAGGTGTTTGGTTTTCCAATTGACAATGGGTCGGACAAAGCCAATCGCTACCGGAAACACAAGCTCTGCCCTTACAACAACCGGGTTCCGAACTGCACCAAAGATAAGGCCAACAATCCTTTAGGCGTCTGTAGCATTTTTACAGGCGAGCACAGCATCGCCATTATCTGCCCCATTCGCTTTCGCCAAGATTGGCTGATAGTGGAAGAGGCAGCAGCGTTTTTCTTCCCTCCAGCCGCTAATTGGACATCTCTAGGGGAAATTCGTCTTAATGATCGGGGCGGAAGATCGGCCGGCAATATTGATCTGGTGCTGGTTTCCTACGACGACAGAGGGCGGGTGACGGATTTGGGCACGTTGGAAGTTCAGGCGGTCTATGTCTCTGGCAATATCCGCCAGCCATTTGAGTACTATATGGAGGATCCCGCTGGGCGCTATGACTTGGACTGGGCCAACCAGCCCAATTACCCCCGACCAGATTATCTCTCCTCTTCACGCAAGAGACTTGTGCCGCAACTCATCACCAAAGGCGGTATTCTCAGGCATTGGGGTATAAAGCAGGCTGTGGCGCTGCACGCTGAGTTCTTCCGAACGCTGCCACCGCTACCTGAGGTTGAGCCACAAGAAGCGGATATGATCTGGTTGATCTATGATTTGGCCTACGACTCTGAGGAGAAGCTGTATCATCTGAAGTTGGAGCGCACTGCACATACTCTGTTCAGGCCAGTTCTGGATCAGATTATGACGGCTGAGCCTGGGCCTGTGGAGGAATTCATAGGTGTGTTGCAGGAGAAGCTGGATAAGAAACTGGAAGGCGAAGAAAACCCGCCCGATGCACCGACATTAGCCGATCT
>CAYNHD010000344.1:0-4434 GCA_964396775.1 uncultured Thermoflexus sp.
CTGGAGGGGGGATTGAGGGGGGAGGCGTTCAGCGAGCATTCCCGAACTTCCCCTGCAACAGGTTGTTCGTGCACCCCCCGCGCATCTACCCCGCGTAGTCGGCCAGATTGCACCCCGCGACCGGCGTCCCATCCCGGCCCAGCGCCGCGATGCGCTGGCGCGCCCCAGCGACCGCCTCTGCCCCGTCGAGCACGGTCAGCGTGCAGGCGAACGTCTGCGCCTCACCCGGCTCCAGCCAGGCCAGCCGCCCCTTCTCGCGCGCCACCACCTGACCCTCCGGCAGGCAGTTGCCCGGCTCAATGCCGCAGACATAAATGCCCTGGCGCGTGTTCTTCCACTGCGTCAGGTAGGGCAGGCTCGCCGTGTCCCACTCGAACAGCAGCCCGAACGACTCTTGCAGCAGAGCTACCGCCGTCCGCCCCTGCGCGTCCGCCTTCACATGATGCCAGAAGACCTGCTCCGCGTAGCCGGGCTGCGCGGCGTCGTACTGCGCCCAGGTGGCGATGCCCTTGCGCGCTTCGGCGTCGCGCGGATAGACGGCGTGATCCGGCGTGTGCAGGGTCGTCCCGGCGCGAACCAGCGGGTAGCCGGGGTTGATATGGTAGAGCACCATCAGCGGCGCGGGCGCGTCGCCCAGGTTCACCACGCGATCCGACCAGGCGATGACCGGCTCGCCCAGCGTCAGGTGATACGTCCGCTCCAGGCGAAGCTGCTCGCCGAACAGCCGGCTCTCGCTGACCGCGCCGCGCAGCGCCAGGGCATACTGCTCGCCGTCCCAGCCGCCGCCTACGGCCACGTCGCCCGCGCGCAGGCGGGTGTACAGGCCGTGCAGGTCGCGCCCGCCCTCGGTGATCGGCTCTGTCTGCGGGGGGCCGGCGTGCGTCAGGCCGCAGGTGGTCAGCAGCCCGCCGTTGAACAGGCGCAGCCACGAGCCGCCCAGTTCGGGTGCGTGCGGCGACCCCTGGCTGATCCACGTCAGCGGCACGCCGCGATAGTGCGCCGTCCAGATGTCCAGCCCGCGGTCGGGCAGGACGGTGTACGACAGGCCGCTGGCGTTGTACGCCTCCACCAGGCGCAGGCCGTTCGCCAGCGTGCTCTGCCGGAAGTCCACGAACTGGCGCATGTCGAGGCTGTGCTGCTCGATCTGCGCGCGCTGGAGCCAGGTGGTGTCAAGCATTTTCGCGTGTCCTTTCAGCGTGAAGAAGAGCTGTTATTGGTTGTTGGTAATTGGTTTCTGGTTGTTGGTCAATGACCGATCCAGGGGCAAACTCGTTCCTGATTGGGGGCAAATACAATTGTCGCAGAACGCACCTGCCATAACCCTCACGCCATTTCGCCAACAGTCTCGATTTGGGAGAGTATCCATCTTGGGTGGCCAGTTTTCAGCCAGGCCGCACCATCCCAAGTCTATTCGTATGCTTCACCTCCCGCCACCAATAACCAACAACCAATAACCAATCACCCCTCCCCCCACGTGCGCCCATAGTTCACGCGCAGCTTGTCCAGCACGGCCTGCTCCAGGTCAATGCCGCTCACGCTGGCCAGTTGTAGCAGGTAGAGCAGCACGTCCGCAAGTTCTTCAGCCAGAGACTCGGCATCGGCCAGGTCACCGTTCCACTGGAAGTGCTCCAGCACCTCCGCTGCCTCGATGCTCAGCGAGATGGCCAGGTTGCGCGGGGTCTGCGGGCGCGGCGTGGCGGGGTCGTACCATCCTTTGGCGCGCACAAAGTCGCGCATGAGCTGGGTCAGTTCGGCGATGTCCATCGGCGCTCCACAGGGTAACGCGACACCCAGGCTACAACAAGACTTCCGAAGTTTCCGAAGACTCCGGAAGTCTGGATCACAACACTCCTACCCACGCAGCGCGCCCTAGTACGCATTCCGATTGCGTCCGAAGAACGTCTGGATCATGGTGCGCAGCACGATCTTGACATCCAGCCAGAGCGACCAGTTCTCGACGTACCACAGGTCGTACTTGGTGCGCTCCAGGATGGACGTGTCGCCGCGCAGCCCGTTGACCTGCGCCCAGCCGGTCATGCCCGCCTTCTCGCGGTGACGCTCCATATAGCGCGGGATGAACTCGCGGAACTTCTGCACGTAGTACGGCTGCTCCGGGCGCGGCCCCACCAGGCTCATGTGCCCCCAGAACACGTTGATCAACTGCGGAATCTCGTCCCAGTTGGTGCGGCGCATGAAGCGCCCCATGCGCGTCACGCGCGGGTCGTTCTCGGTCGTCCAGCCCGGCCCATGCTTCTCGGCGTCGGCGCGCATCGAGCGGAACTTGATCATCGGGAAGGGATGCCCGTCCAGGCCCATGCGCTCCTGGCAGAAGAAGACCGGCCCCGGCGACTCCAGTTTGATCAGGAGGGCGGTCAGCGTCATGAACGGGCTGAGCGCCACCAGCCCGGCGAATGCCCCCACTACGTCCATCGCCCGCTTCAGGCTCAGCTTCCAGCCGCGCAGGGCCACGTCGCGCACCGAGAGCAGCGGCATCCCGTTCAGGTCGTCCACCGTCAGCCCGCCGGCCATGTAAGCGAAAATGTCCGGGTATACCTTGATGTCCACCCTCCCGCGCTGGCACTTGCTGACCAACTGCACCAGCTCGTGCCGCGACGCTTCGGGCAGGGCGATGATCACCTCGTCCACTTCGTACTGGTCAATGATCTCCGGCAGTTCCGCCGTCGTGCCAATGATCGGCACCTCGCCCACCGCGCCCACTTCCTCGCCGTTGACGGCGCCGACGATGTTTAGCCCCAGCGTGGGCGACCAGCGAATCTTCTCGGCAATAGTGCGCGCCACTTCGCCAGAGCCGACGAGCAGCACGTTGTCGCGGCCAATGCCGAAGTCGCGCAGGCGCACGGTCAGGTAGCGATAGAGCATACGCCCCACCACGACCAGCACGATGCCCAGCAGCCAGGCGTAGACGACCACCCCGCGCGGGTAGTCCAGTTCCAGCGCGCTGTTCTTGAAGGCTAGCGACTCGAAAGCCACAGCCAGCAGCGTGCCAATCGAGACGTTTTGGGCGATGGCATACGCCTCGTCAAAGCGGCTGGCGGCGCGGCGCTGGTGGTACATGCGCGCGAAGTAGAAGACGAGCATCGTCATCGCCACGTGAACGACAAGCATCGGGGTGTAGGTGCTGAACGGCGGGGGATTGACCGGGACGGCAGGCAGGGGCAGCCGGGCGCGCAGCACGTAGCCGAGCGCAAAGGCCAGCACCAGCATGATCAGGTCGCTGACCACCAGGAGCGTGCGCAGCAGCCCGCGCACCCGGCGGTCTACCGTCTGGCTCACGCGAAAGCGCTGGGGTGCCACAGCTCGCGCCACAGCGGGCGACCGCCTTTCAGTGCCAGCCCCAGCAGAATCAGGCTGTGCAGCCACCAGGGGGTCGTCTGCCGGTAATGCTTGCGGTAGAACAGGAGCATCGCCCGGTAGAACTCCCGCTGCGCCCGGCGCGACTGGCGACTCGCCGCCCGTTTGACATGGGTCACCGTCACGCGCGGGTTGTACATCACCTTCCAGCCGGCTTGCTTGATTCGGAACGCCCAATCCAGGTCTTCTCCATACATAAAGAACGTTTCGTCGAACAGCCCCACCTGCTGGATCGCCGCCCGGCGCACCAGCATGAACGCTCCCACCACTGAGTCTACCTCAGTCTCCACATCCGGGTCGAGATAAGTCAGGTTGTAGCGCCCGAAGCGGCGGCGGCGCGGAAACAGCCTGGACAGCCCGACCATGCGGTAGAAGCTGATCTCCGGCGTCGGGAAGCTGCGCCGGCAGGCCAGGTCGAGCGAGCCATCGGGCAGCACCAGCTTCGGCCCGGCGACGCCGATCGTCGCGTCGGCGTCCATGTAGGCGAGCATGTCGCCCAACGCCCCCGGTGGCAGCACCGTGTCCGGGTTGAGCGCCAGGGCATAGCGCGGGGCGTCCTGGTCGGCGCAGCCCTGCGCGAACCCCAACGCGCGCAGCCCGCGATTGTTGGCGCGGGGGTAGCCTTCGTTCTCGGCGCTGGCGATCAGCGTCACGTCCGGGAACTCGGCGCGCACCATGTCCGCGCTGCTGTCGGACGAGGCGTTGTCCACCACCACCACGCGGTAAGTGAAATCGCCCTGCGACCCCTGCACCGAGCGCAGGCATTCGCGCAGCAGGTCGCGCGTGTTCCAGTTGACGATGACGATCCCCAGATCGAGCATAGCCCCTCACCTGGGCGCATAGTTGATTCTAGCGGGGTGCGGCGTCCTGTTCAAGGCGGGGCGCTGCTCAAGGCAGAAACTTGAACCGCAGAGGCGCAGAGAACGCAGAGAAGAACGTCGAGTCTTCTCGTAGGTCTTTGCTCTGCGCCCCTGTGATGATACTTTGCCCATCAATGAAACGCGCCGCGCTGCTCTGCTGCGTCCGTAGGGGCGTATCGCCATACGCCCCGCTTCTCTACAC
>CAYNHD010000345.1:0-4412 GCA_964396775.1 uncultured Thermoflexus sp.
ACGATCTGGCAGGCGGTTCTCCCCTTCCCCCAGCAAAGCTAGGGGAAGGGGCCGGAGGATAGGGGCGTTCTGGCGATTACCCGACAACCTGTTCGTAGAACCCCTTGGGGAGGGCGAGGTTGCGCCAGACAGGGGCCAGCCCTACGGAGTATCCTCCGCTTCGTGGTCGCGCTGTACGCTCAGCGCCTTGCGACTCGCATCGCGCAGCAACGAGCGAGCGCCCAGCCATTGACCGTCGTCGGTGACCAGGTGATGCACCATGCCATGCGCGTGCAGCCGCCAGGGTTCCCGCCCGGAATCAGGCGCGTACTCCCAGTGCACGATGCCGGTGTTGTGCGTCCACACCTCGACGCGGCGGTGCGCCCCCACGTTGAAGATGTAGTCGAAGGTCGCGTCAATCACCCCGCCGTGACACACCACGACGACCGTTGTCTCCGGGTCGCCATTGCCGTGCCGGGCCAGGATGTCGTCCAGGAACGTGCCCACCCGCACGCGAAACAATATCCAGCTTTCGCCCGTCTCGCTGATCTGCGCGTAGGGGCGCTCAGTGCCCCAGAATTCCGCGTAGTGGATGGGCATGGCCTCCGCTGGCACCGGGCTGCCATCGGCGTAGCAGTTGCCGAACTCGCGCAATCGGTCGTCGGGCCGGGCAGCGATGCCTGTCGCCGCGGTGATGGCCGCGCTGGTTTCCAGAGCGCGCGCCATCGTGCTGGTATACAAAGCGTCAATGCGCACGTTCTCGGCCATCCACTGCCCCACCCGCCCGGCCTGCTGCCGTCCAAGCGGGGTCAGGCCCGCGTCCACATACCCGCCCTCCCAGTCGTCCAGGTTGACGTAGCTCTGTCCATGACGCACGAGCAACAGGTGCACGGCCCTCTCCCTTCACTGCCACCATCTGCCCCATTACGGCTGCGATCCGCGCTCGCCCAGGAACTTCACCCACACCTGGCGCTGGCGCGGCCCGTCGAACTCGGCCAGATAGACGCCCTGCCACTGCCCAAGCTGGAGCCTGCTCTCCTCCACAAAGACCAGCGTGCTCGCTCCAAAGAGCGACGCCTTGATGTGCGCTGGCGAGTTGCCCTCGCTGTGCCGGTGACGCGCATCTGGTGGGACAATGTGCTCGTCTACGGTCAGCAGCATGTCGCGCTGCACGTCCGGGTCCCAGCTCTCGTTCACTGTCAGCCCTGCGGTCGTATGCGGGCAGTACAGGCACAAAACCCCATCCCGCGCGCCCATGCGCAATGCGATCTCCTGCACCTGGCCTGTGATGTCTACCATCTCCGTCGCGCGGCCTGTCCGTACCGTGAAGCGCTCCATTGTCCTCCTCTTTCGCGGGCGGTCTGCACACGACCAGCGATTATACCCTGCCCGCGCACCGGGCGCGCAAGCACCGCAGAGTCGCGGATAGAAGCAAGGACTCTCTGTGTCCTCTGCGCCCCAGCGGTTCAAGAATCCTGCGCGGGGTGGCGCGTGGCGCGCTCTCCCGATAGGATCAGTCTTGCCAGCCAGGGGAAATCTCCGAAAGGGGGCGATCATGCATTTCACGCGGCCCGATACACGCGGCGACCGGCAGCGCAGCGCGGCGCTGGAAGTGCTGGGGGCGGCGCTCGACGCGGTTGATCCAGCGGCAGCGTTGCGCCGGACGCTGCATCGCGAAGGGGACACGCTGCGCGTGGCGGGGCAGTCCTATGACCTGTGCCGCTTCCGGCGCGCCCTGGTCGTGGGGGCGGGCAAGGCCGCCGCGCCAATGGCGAGCGCGGTCGAGGGGGTGCTTGGTGACCGCATCAGCGGCGGGGCGGTCACGGTGAAATACGGCTACACGGCGCCGACCGCGCAGGTGACACTCCACGAAGCGGGGCACCCGGTTCCCGACAGCGCCGGCATAGCCGGGACGCAGGCGATGATCGCCCTGCTGGACGGCACCGGCCCCGATGACCTGGTGCTCTGCCTGATCTCCGGGGGCGGCTCGGCGCTGATGCCGCTACCCGTGCCGGGCGTGACGCTGGAGGAGCTACAGGCGCTGACCAGCGCACTGCTGCGCTCCGGCGCGCCCATCCAAGCGTTAAACACCGTGCGCAAGCACCTGTCGCAGGTGTCGGGGGGTCAGCTTGCGCGCCTGGCTCACCCGGCAACCGTTCTCTCCCTGATCGTCTCGGACGTGGTGGGCAGCCCGCTCGATGTGATTGCCTCTGGGCCGACGGTTGCCGATTCCTCCACCTTTCAGGATGCGTGGGATGTCCTGGCGCGCTACGGCGTGCTGGAGCAGACGCCCGCGTCCATCCGGCGTCACCTGGAGCGCGGGCTGGCCGGCGAAGTGCCAGAGACGGTCAAGCCGGGCGACCCGTCCCTGGGACGGGTGCGCAACGTGATCGTGGCCGACAACGCGCTGGCGGCAGAGGCGGCGGAGGCGCGCGCGCGTGCGCTCGGCTTCAACACGCTGTTGCTCTCAACCTATGTGGAAGGGGAAGCGCGCGAGGTGGGGCGGGTGCTCGCGGCGCTCGCCAGAGAAATTGTCGCGCATGGCCGCCCGCTACCTGCACCGGCGTGCCTGCTCCTGGGCGGCGAGACCACAGTGACCGTGCGCGGCGCGGGCAAAGGCGGGCGCAACCAGGAGCTTGCCCTGGCTTCCGCGCTGGCGATCCAGGGTATGGACGGCGTTCTCGTGGCAAGTCTGGCGACCGACGGCACCGACGGCCCGACCGACGCCGCCGGAGGGCTGGTGGACGGGGCGACTGTGGCGCGCGGAGAGGCCGCCGGGCGTTCAGCCTTTGAGGCGCTGGCCGCCAATGACGCCTACAATTTTCTGGACAGCGCCGGCGATCTGCTGGTGACAGGGCCGACCAACACCAACGTCAACGATCTGATGGCCGTCTTCGTGGGCGATCCCGCCTGAAAAGCAATGAATCGGTGGTGTCCCACCGCCCGGCAGCCTGGCGTATCCCGAAAAGTGGGCAATCGTTGCGCGCCGCGAGATGCTTTCTGCCCTCGTAGCGGGTAGAATCAGGGCATGGGCTATAGCCGCGAGACGGTGGAGCGAGGAAACAACCATGATCAAGACAGGACGACTAGTGCTAACTGCTGTGCTGGCCTTCGCGCTGGCCGGAGTCGCGTTTGCGGCTCTGCAAGGCGTGGCGGCGCTGGCGCAGGACGATACCGGCCCAGGGTTGATCGTGTTCGCGTCGGATCGATCCGGGAACTACGAGATTTTCGTGCTAGACCCGCAGACCGGGCTGACCACACAGTTGACCAATGACCCCGGCAACGACGTGGAGCCGCAATGGTCGCCGGACGGAGAGCAGATCGTCTTCGCCTCCGACCGGGACGGAGACTACGAGCTATACGTTATGAATGCTGACGGCACCGACCTGCTCAAGCTGACCAATAACATGGCCGAAGACCGGCAACCGCGCTGGCAGCCCGATGGGCAGAACATCGTCTACGTATCCGACGTGAACGGGCAATGGGACCTGTACCTGATTTCGGCGGACGGGACTACCGTCCGGCAGCTCACCAACGACGCCGCCGACGAGCGCGGGCCGGCCTGGGGTGTTGAGGGCGAGCTTCCGCCCGGCGCTGTGGCCACGCAGGTGATCGTCGTCACGCCAACGCCCAGCCTGCCCGATGCAGTCGTCAACGCGGCAACGCTGAACGTGCGTGCCAACCCCGGCGAAGGGGCCACCGTCCTGACCAGGGTGACCCGCGACACACCGCTGGAGATTCTGGGCCGCTACTTCGACAACTCGTGGATACAGGTGCAGCTTCCGAACGGCACCGTCGGCTGGGTGTACCGCCCGCTGGTAACGGTCAACATTGACCTGTCCACCGTGCAGATCATCAACGTGCAGTTCATCCCGCCGCCGCCCACTGCCACGCCAACACTGGCGGCAACCGCCGTTCCGCAGGTGATCATCGAGTTCTGGGCGGACAAGACGACCATCGCGCCGGGGCAGTGCGCAGTGCTGTCGTGGCGCGTGGAAGGCATCCGCGAAGTGTACTTCCAGGGCACTGGCGTGGTCGGCTGGGGGTCGCAGCAGGTCTGCCCGGCGGCAACCACGACCTACAACCTGCGCGTGATCCGCGTGGATGGCGTGGAAGACAACCGCTACATCACCATCGTCGTGCAGTAAGCGCGTGACGCTGGTCGGAAAACGACCGCGCGCGAACGACCACACGAAGACGGCAAGGGGCGTGTCCCGGATGGCGCGCCCCTTTGTGTTCTCATCCGGCAGCGCGGATGCCAGGGAGCGAGCAAAACCTATCCGGGACACTTGAGCCTCACCCCCAGCCTCACTGCGCTCGGCTCGCCACAAGACTTCCGAAGTTTCGGAAACTTCGGAAGTCTGGCGTCGAAGCGCCTGCGCGTAGGGGCGTATTGCCATACGCCCGATGCGCGTCAAGTGAAGGCTTCCGGG
>CAYNHD010000346.1:0-4407 GCA_964396775.1 uncultured Thermoflexus sp.
TCCACTGCCGTCCGCCCGATCTCGCGCAGGTCGCCGACGATGGCGCGCACGTTCAGCGTGCCAGAGATGGCGAAGGACGCCTGCAGCAGCCCTTCAAGATGGCGGGCACGCCTTTGCAGGGTGAGGTAATCGCCGCCAGTGGTGTGGTAAGCGGCGCGCTCGGCCAGATAGGTCAGGACGGTGAGCAGTTCTTGCGGGGGGGTGTCGCGCGGTACGTAGCGATCTACTTCGGGAAAGGGCATCGCCCCAAGCGCCATCCCGTCCAGGCGCTCGCCGGTGACGAGCAGCCCCATGTGCGGCCAGCGGTGGCGCACTTCGCGCAGCAGCGCGCCAATGTCCGCCTCGAGCAGCGCCGCGTCCACGACCAGGCAACTAGCAACGCCACGCTCCAGGGCATGAAGCGCCGCGCGGGCCGTCATCACGTGCAGCACGTCAGCATGGGAGGCAATGGCGCGCAGCAGCGGATCATCCGGCCCTAGCCACACTACGGCGCATGGTTGCTCGGCGGACTCGCTCTGCCGGTCGTCCATGAAGGGTCGCCCTCAAAGTGACACACGTTGACCCCAGCGTACCAACGCCGTTCAGCCGGGGATGTCGCTACCCACCCGTTTGAGTTCCAGTATATCACGAACCCTAAACGGACAAAACCGTTGGCTCATTTCATAGAGAGTTTGTACTGAGCTTTAAGATTATCCAATCATAGTGCTCCTTGCCGTGCTCTTCCCACAAGCAATTGGGAAGACCCGATCCGCGGTTGACCTCACCCCCGCGCGGCGCAGACGCGCCTCGCCTCCCCCCTCTCCGCTGGCGGAGAGGAGGAAAGGCCGAGCGCAGCAAGGCCAGGGGGGTGCGGTAATGCTGGCCGTTAGGGTTGGCGGCCATGCCCGCCGCGCTGAAGGGCGATCTTACAACGATTTAACATTTGCGTGTCCCCAACCGGTCGTTCTGCCTGTATAATCATAGCAAGCGAAGTGACGCGCGTTGACGCAACGGAGGACGACTCATGGACATTTACCGCCCGCAGCCGCAGGCAACCGCGCTGGGCGCGCGCGTGGACATGCGCGCTGTGATGAAGGAAGTCTATCTGTGGATGACACTGGGCCTGCTGACCAGCGCCGTTGTCGCCCTGGTCTTCGCCCTCAGCGGGCTGACGGCGGCGATCTTCCCGGTGCTGATCATCGCGCCGTTCGCTCAGATCGGGCTGGTGTGGTACCTCGGCGCGCGCATCACGCGCATGGAAGCGAGCCGGGCCACCAATCTGTTCCTGCTCTTCGCCGCCCTGATGGGCGTGACGCTCTCGACCGTTTTCTACTGGGCCGCGCTGACCGACATCTACCTGGCGCTCTTTGCGACGGGGGCCATGTTCGCCGCGATGAGCATCGTCGGCTACACGACGGAAATGGACCTGACGCGCCTGGGTAGCCTGCTCTTCATGGCGCTCATCGGGCTGATCGTCGCCTCCATCGTCAATATCTTCTGGGCCAGCGAGACGCTCTACTGGGTGGTGTCCTACGCGGGCGTGCTCATCTTCGTCGGGCTGACGGCCTACGATACGCAGTGGATCAAGCGTCAGGCAGCGCAGCTTGAAGTGCAGGGTACCAACACGGGAGCAGCCGTCGTGCGCCAGGTGGCGATTATGGGCGCGCTCAAGCTCTACCTGGACTTCATCAACCTGTTCCTGTTCATCCTGCGCATCGTCAGCCGCGAGCGTTAGCGGCGCTGTGTAGCTGAGCTATCGCCACGCCCCGGCATGTTACCGGGGCGTGTTGCTTGTCGGGCGACGGACGAACCCGCCTCGCCCGTTTTGTGCTACGATTGGGGCCATCATCGCACTCTCACTGGTGACTACACGGAGCATTCCCATGACCCACGACGCCAAGTCCCTGACGCAGCAGCAGTTCGGCGCGCACGCGGCGGGCTACGTCGCCTCGCCAACGCACCGCGCCGGTTACAGCCTCGACCGGCTGATTGAGTGGATCGCGCCCCAGCCCGGCCAGCGCATCCTCGACCTGGCAACCGGCGGCGGGCACACCGCCCTGGCCCTGGCGCGCGCCGGTGCCCGGACGGTCGCCGGCGACCTGACCGCGCCCATGCTACGCGCCGCCCGCGCGCACATCGCCGCCGAATTGGGCGAGAGCGGCGGCGTGACCTTCGTCTGGCTGGACGCTGAGGGGCTTCCCTTCCCCGCCGGCGCGTTCGACGCCGTGACCTGCCGCATCGCCCCGCACCACTTCCCGGACGTAGCCCAGTTCGTGCGCGAATGCGCGCGCGCCGTGCGGCCCGGCGGCCTGGTCGGTGTAGTGGATCAGCTTGCCCCGCCCGACCCGCAGACGGCGCGCTACGTCAACGCTTTCGAGCGGCTGCGCGACCCCAGCCATGTATGGGCCTACAATCGCGCCGAGTGGCACGGCTTCTTCACCGCCGCCGGGCTGGAGGTGGTGCACTATGAGGAGTTCGACAAAGAGCAGACGCTCGTCCCCTGGGCCGAGTTGATGGGTTGCGACGCGCCGACCATCGCCCGGCTGCGCGCCCTGCTCGTCCAGGCACCGCAGCCGGCTGCCGCGTGGCTGCGCCCGCAGTCGCCGGCGTCGGCGGACGCGCGCTTCCGCATCCGCCAGTTTCTGCTGGTGGGGAGGAGAGCATGAGTGGTTGCCGCGTGCTACAATTGCAGCACTCAACCAGGAGAGCGCATCCATGTACCAGTCATTCAGGATAAAGAACTTCCGAGGCTTCCGCGATCTGACGCTGGACTCGCTCGAACGAGTCAACCTGATCGCGGGCCAGAACAATGTGGGCAAGACGGCATTACTGGAGGCGATCTTTCTCCATCTTGGCCCCAATAATCCCGAATTGAGTCTGCGGGTCAACTCCTGGCGAGGTTTCCAGCCCCTTAGCCCTTCAGCAGATGAAGTATGGGCACCCTTGTTTCACGATCTTGACACTAAGACTGTCATCACCCTGGAGGGGAACTTGCAGCCCATCGGGAGAGCAGAACTCCGCCTGTCTTTGGCTGTGCCAGAGACTGTTCGACTCACAACCGCTGAAACAGAGAATGGCGAGTTTGCCAGCGGCATGACCACCATACCTAGCATGAGACAGCTCAAGCTGGAGTACACGGTGGAGAATGCGCCACCTGTTGTGTCGTGGGCGACAGTCATGGCGCAGGGTGAGATACGAATGCAATCGGCTCCGATTTCCCGCATCCTGCCGGCGTCCTTCAACAGCACTGCTTTCCATTCTGCCAGAGAAGATGCGGATCGTCTCAGTGCCCTGGCGCGCACCAAGCGCAGGGAAGAAGTCCTGGACATCCTAAGAATCCTGGAGCCACGCCTGCAACATCTCGAAGTGCAGTCGTTTGCCGGCATGTCCGTCATCATGGGCGACATCGGACTCAGCGAGTTTCTGCCCATCGGGATGATGGGAGAAGGGCTGACGCGCCTGTTGTCAATCATCCTGGCAATACTGAGTGTCCGCCAGGGGGTGGTCTTGATTGACGAAGTGGAGAACGGCCTGCACTATTCGGTGATGAGCAAGGTCTGGCGTGCTATCGCCCAGGCCGCGCGCGCCTCGGACGTGCAGGTCTTCGCCACAACCCATAGCTGGGAGTGCATCTGCGCTGCGCATGAAGCATTCACCAGCGACAGTCTCTACGATTTCCGGCTGCATCGTCTGGAATGGGCCAACGGCGATATTCGCGCGGTGAGCCTGGATCAAGAGATGCTCGACACGGCCATCAAAGCAGGGCTGGAGGTGCGCTGATGCCCGCGCCGATCACCCGGCCCAAACTCCTCGTCGTGGAAGGGACGGACGCCCGCGTGTTTTTCGACGTATTGCTGGAACAGATGGGCCTGGCTGATACAGTCCAGACGCAGGACTTCGGCGGTGTCAACGAACTATCCTCATTCCTGCGCACGCTGCCTGGCACATCAGGTTTCAGCCAGGTGACCTCTCTGGGCATTGTGCGCGACGCCGAAAACAACGCCCAGTCTGCTTTCCAATCAGTGTGCGGGAGCCTGAGAAAAGCCGGCTTGAGCGTTCCCCAGCGGCCTATGGTCCCTGCGAGCGGCAGCCCTGGCGTGTCCGTGTTTGTGCTGCCAGATTGTACCAGTCCCGGAATGTTGGAGACGCTGTGCCTCCAGTCGCTGGAGAGCGATCCCATCATGCTCTGCGTTGCTGAGTACTTCGAGTGCGTGGACGTAAACGGCAGTTTGCCCAACAACATGGACAAGGCTCGCCTGCAGGCGCTCCTGGCCTCTCGGTCGCGGCCAGGGCTGTCCCTACGGGACGCCACCAAAGCTGGCTACTGGCCCTGGAGCAGTCCGGTCTTCGACCCCCTCAAGCAGTTCTTGCGCGCCCTGTAGCCCTATTCCTCCGCTGCCACCCTCGCGATCAAGTCCGCCGCGCGCG
>CAYNHD010000347.1:0-4406 GCA_964396775.1 uncultured Thermoflexus sp.
CCCATTCTGTTTTCAGGGAACGGGCCGGGCGGAACAAAAGCACCCCCCATCCCCCGGCCCGGTAGGTTTCTCCCTTCCCCTCACGAGGGGGAAGGGCCGGGGATGGAGGGGCCAGACGCGCAACGTGTTCGTGCACCCGCTGGCGAAATTACTTTGTGCCGGAGACATTTCGTCGCTACAATTCCTGCCCGCGCTTTTCTACACCCGATGCGGACAGACCCATGACCAAATACCTGGCCCGTCGCCTCATTGAATCAATCCCTGTGATCATCGGCGTCTCTGTGCTGGTTTTCATGCTGCTGCATCTCATCCCAGGCGACCCGGCGACGACGATCCTGGGCGAGCGGGCCACGCCGGAGAATGTGGCGGCCCTGCGCGAGCGGCTGGGCCTGACCAAGCCGCTCTACGAGCAGTATTTCATCTGGGCAGGCAATATGCTGCAGGGCGACCTGGGCTACACCGTGCGCGGCAACATCCCGGTCGCCGACGAGATCACCAGCCGCTTCCCGGCGACGGTCGAGCTGTCCCTCGCCGCTTTGCTGATTGCGGTGATTGTCGGCGTGCCCATCGGTATCCTCTCGGCCATCAAGCGCAACTCGATCCTAGACACGGCCAGCATGTTCGGGGCGCTCTTTGGCGTCTCCATCCCCATCTTCGTCCTCGGCCTGCTGCTGATCTTCCTGCTGGGGGTGGAACTCCAATGGCTGCCGTTTGTGGGCCGGTTGGATTCCAGCGTGCGCATCGAGCGGGTCACCGGCCTGCATCTGGTAGACGCGCTGATCAGCGGCAACTTGAGCGGCTTCAAGAACGCGCTGGAGCACCTGATCTTGCCAGCGATTACATTGGCGACCATCCCGCTGGCGATCATCGCCCGCATCACGCGCTCGGCGATGCTGGAGGTGCTGAACCAGGACTACATCCGCACGGCGCGCGCCAAGGGCCTGCGCGGGCGCAGTGTGATCATGAACCACGCCTTCCGCAACGCCATGCTGCCCGTTGTGACGATCATCGGCCTGCAGTTGGGGCGGCTGCTTTCCGGCGCGGTGCTGACGGAGACCATCTACTCGTGGCCGGGCGTGGGCAAGTGGCTCTTTGATTCGATCATTGCCCGCGATTACCCGATCGTGCAGTCCATGACCCTGGTGATTGCCCTCATTTTCATCGCCGTGAACCTGATCGTTGACCTGCTCTACGCCCTGATTGATCCGCGCATAAGGTACTAGCCGCATGGACGAAACCAGACCCCTGACCCTTGCTAAGTCCACCCAGCGCGAACTCATGATGGAGCGCGTGGCGCTGCTGCGCGACTTTTTCAGGCGGCTGCGGCGCAGCCCCAGCGCGCGCGTCGGCGGGATCATCGTGATCATCACCGTCAGCATCTCGATCCTCGTGCCGCTGCTGGACGACTACAACGCCAAGCGTGACGGCAACCTGCCGCTGCGCTACGCCGAGCCGGACTGCATCGTGGGCTGGCTGCGCGCCAATCTCAGCGATAGCCAGCCGGATATGTCGCTGAGCGAGATGGAGTGCAAGCTGCCCTTCGGCGCGGACAAGAACGGGCGCGACATCATGCGCCGCGTCGGGCACGGCATGTCGGTCTCGCTGCAGGCGGGCGTGATCGCGGTGGCCATCTCGCTCTCAATCGGCACGGTGGCGGGGCTGGCCGGCGGCTATTTCGGCGGATGGGTGGACAGCGTGCTGGGGCGGACCATGGACGTGATCCTGGCCTTTCCCTCGCTGCTGCTGGCCGTGGCCATCGTCACCGTCGCCGGCCCCAGCCTGCGCAACGGCATGATCGCCGTCGCCATCACGCAGATACCGGTCTTCTCCCGGCTGGCGCGCTCGATGGCTATCTCGATTCGCAACACGGAGTACGTGATGGCGGCGGAAAGCGTCGGCGCACGGCATGGTGGCATCCTGTGGCGGCACATCTTGCCCAACAGCCTGGCCCCGCTGATCGTGCAGACGACGCTCGGCCTGGGCACGGCGGTGGTTGAGACGGCGGCGCTGGGCTTTCTGGGGCTGGGGCAGCAGCCGCCGTTCCCGGAGCTAGGCAAGATGCTGGCCGAGAGCCAGCAATCGCTGGCCTCCGGCAAGTGGTGGGTGATGGTCTTCCCTGGCTCGGCGATCATCCTGATCGTGCTGGGCTTCAACCTGCTCGGCGACGGCCTGCGCGACGTGCTCGACCCGCGCCTGAAGCAGTAGCCGCGCCTGCGATCTGTCCCCGCGTTGTGCAGCGCCCGCCGGATTTGTGGTGGGCGCTATTCATTCCCGCACGCGGAGGAGAATGAGACCGCGCGGCGGATGCGCAAAACCTGTCAGGTCGGGGCGCAGCAGAGCCGCACCCCCGTAGGGGCGTATTGCAATACGCCCCTACGGAACCTCACCCCCGCTCGGCGTCAAGCGAATCACTGACAACCTGTGCACGCACCCCCGCCCAACTTGCCCCGTGACACTGGCCCCAGTTTGTGTAAGAATCTCTGCGTTGTGCTATACTCGTTAGAACGCCTGTTCGTGAGTTCCGCGCTCGCTGCGGCGGAGTGAGGATCATGGGGACGAACGGCAAGAGCGAATTCACGGTTCAGGACGCCTTCCGCGGTAACCAGAGCAGCGCGACCTGGTGGCTTGTCTCGCATATCTGGCGCTACAAGTGGTTGTTCTTCGGCGCGTTGCTGTGCAGCGTCATTGACTACTTCGCCTTCTCGCAGAACCCGGTCTTGATCGGCAAGGTCGCTGGCGAGCTATTGTCGCCTACGAAGGATGGCGCGCTGCTCACCCTCTCCCTGATGATCTTCGGCGCGCTGATGGTCAGCAGCGCCGCCTTCTGGACCGGTGGCCTGCTCATCGAGACGCTGGCCCAGCGCCTCGAAGTCAGCGCCCGCCAGGAGTTGTACATCAGCCTGCTGGGCAAGAGCCAGACCTTCCACGACCGGCAGCGCGTCGGCGACATCATGGCCCGTGCCACTGACGACGTGCGCCAGCTTAACGCGATGATCAGCCCCGGCCTGCGCTTCATCTACGAGATGGTGCTGGGCATCACCGTTCCGATCATCCTGATCGCCACGATTAACACGAACCTGCTGCTGGTGCCGTTGCTCTTCGTGGCCGCCTATACCATCACCGTGCGCCGCTACACGCGCCGCCTCAACCCGGTGATGACCCGCCAGCGCGAGCAGTTCGGCAAGCTCAATGCCGGGCTGGAGGAAGTGCTATCGGGCATCGAGGTCGTCAAGGCCAGCGTGCAGGAGTCCCACGAGCGGGGGCGCTTCCGGCGCAACGCCCGCCTATACCGCGACTATTTCGTGGAGCAGGGGATGATCGAGGCCCGCTACCTGCCGCTGCTGCTCTTTGGAATCGCGTTGGGCCTGACCCTGCTGCACGCCATCGTGCTCTACGGGGTGGGGAGCGTCAGCCTGGCCGAGATCATCGCCGTAATGGGGCTGATGAACGTGCTGCGCTTCCCTGTGTTCAGCTCGATCTTCTCGTTCTCGCTGGTGCAGTTGGGCTTGGCCGGGGCGGAGCGCCTGCTACAGATCATCACCGCCGAGACCGAGTTGGATGAGAACCTCAGCGGCTACGCCGCGCCCATGCGCGGTGATATTACCTTTGAGAATGTCAGCTTCTCCTACGAGGGAGATGGCCGCGAAGCCGCTGTCATTGAAGGCGTCTCGTTTCACATCCAGGCCGGGCAGACGGTGGCCGTCGTCGGGCAGACCGGGTCGGGCAAGAGCACGCTCTCGATGCTGATCAACCGCACCTATGATGTCTCGGCGGGGCGCGTGCTGGTGGACGGCGTGGACGTGCGCGAGTGGAACCTGGACGTGCTGCGCTCACAGATCTCGAAGATCGAGCAGGACGTGTTCCTCTTCACGCGCACCGTCGCCGAGAACATCGCTTTCGGCGCGCCGGGCACGCCCCAGGATCAGATCGAGCGGGCGGCCCACGAAGCGCAGGCGCACGACTTCATCCTCACCTTCCAGGACGGCTACCAGACGAAGGTGGGCGAGCGCGGCGTGACCCTGAGCGGCGGGCAGCGCCAGCGCATTGCCCTGGCCCGTGCCTTCCTCAGCGACCCGCGCATCCTGATCCTCGACGACTCGACCAGCGCCATTGACAGCGCGACCGAGGACGAGATTCAGAAGGCGATTCGCCGCGCGCAGCAGGGGCGCACAACCATCCTGATCACACACCGCCTGTCGCAGATTCGCTGGGCGGACGTGATCCTCGTGCTGGATCAGGGGCGGTTGGTGGCGGCGGGATCGCACGACGACCTGCTGCGCACCTCGCCGCACTACCGGCGTATCTTCGCCCGTTACGATGTCGAACTGCCGCCGTTGGAGGTGGTCAGTACTCTAGCTACCGGACACTGAACAGAAGTTCGGGATGAAAACATCAGGGAAGGGGTC
>CAYNHD010000348.1:0-4390 GCA_964396775.1 uncultured Thermoflexus sp.
AGCAGCGTCAGCGGCGCGCCCGCCCCGTACTGGGCGATCAGCGAGCGCATGAAGGGCGGCGCAGCGGGGGATTGCTCGTCCATCTGCACGGCCAGCCAGCCGGTGAGTTCGTCTTGCAGCCAGGCCGCATCGCCGTAGACAGGCAAGGCGACCTCTCCGCCCACATAGCGCACCAGCCGCGCGGCCAACTGGCGCACGATCTCCACCTGCAGTTCTGGTGCCAGGGGCAGGTCGGCGCGCGCGCGGCCCACCAGCGGCGACGAGACGCGCAGCAGCCAGGGGTCGGGCGCGGCCCATTCGACGGTCTTGGGGCGCTCGGCGACGATCTCCACCCGAAGCGGGGGTGGGGCAGCGGCGCAGGTCAGGGCGGCACAGCCGCGCTCCCACCACTCGTCGAGGCGGGGCCGCAATGCCTGGGCCAACGCCTCGTCCAGGTCGCGGTAGGTGAGGCGCGCGTGCGTGCCGGTCAGGGTGCGCTCCTCGCCCCAGAAAGTGAGATCGTCGGGCACGTGGCGCCAGCCGCTCTGCGGGCTGGTCGCGCCGTCCTCGTAGCGCCAGTAGAACCACACGACGTGATAGGGCACGCCGTCAATAATCTCCTCCAACACCACGCGCGCCCGCTGCCTGTCAATGGTGGCGCTGATCACGTCGCCGGTCAGGGCGACGCGGTGGCTGGCTTTGAGCGTCTGGTAATCCTCGAAACGCTGGCTCTGTTCGAGGAGGAAGGAGTCGCTGCTGCTGCGCTGGACGGCCATGTAGTTGGCGAAGTCGCCCACACGCAGGGCGGCCACTTCGACGCTGACCGTATCGAGCAGATCGCGGCGAATCTGGTCGTCCACGTGCTGCAAGCGCCACAGGATCAAGGCTCCGATGAGGCCCAGCACGGCCACCACCAACACCAGCAGCAGCATGATCTGGCGGCGCGCGCGCTGGCGGCGGCGCTGTGCTGCCGGGTCTTCGGTGGCGCGGATGCGCGATTGCTCGGATTCGACCTGCCAATCGAGGCGGATGCCCATCGGTGATCCCTCAAGCGGCTGGGTAGCGGCCCGATTGTAGCGCGGCAGGGGGGCACACCCAACCAGAAAACAGCACGCCCGTCCTGGCAGGCAGGGCGGGCGCTGTGGCAGGCTGGGGGACCTGGATTTGAACCAGGACTGACGGATCCAGAGTCCGCTGTTCTGCCGGTTAAACTATCCCCCAGTGACGCCGGGCATTGTAGCACACGGCGGGCCGCTTGGCAAGGGTTTTGGGGCGGGGGATGCGTGCAAAGGTTGTCAGCGACTCGCTTGACGCGAGCGGAGGGAGGTCACGGAGGGGCGTGGCAATACGCCCCCGCAGACTTCCGAAGTTTCCGAAACTTCGGAAGTCTATTTCGGTGCCGGGCGTAGCAGCACCAGGAACCTCCAATTCTTTACCAGATTTTTATAAGCTGCCGGATCAATTGCTGGTATACTGATAGTAAGACCTGGATACCTGATCTGGGTTGTACTTGCGTGATGCGATAGACCGCGCCGCGTGTTACGCAGTGGGAATGACTCTAGCGGGGGTCGTCGTGGGTCTTATAGGGGCGCGGAGCAAGACGCATCACGCGCTTCTAGCGGGGGCTGCCGGGCTGAAGTTGGCCTGGCAGTTTCTCTTTATACGGGCCGTGTCATCATACTGTTGGCGAACTAAGCAGGCGGTGGTTTCGTAGGGGCGCTGTCTGCTGCGCCCCCGTAGGGCGTATTGCAATACGCCCCTACGGGGGCATTTCGCTAACAGTATTCCTCGTGGGGGAAGGGCCGGGGGTGGGGGGGCAGGCACAGCCAAAGATGTGGGTAATGTATAGCCGGGCACTGGCTTGACGGCTGAGAACAACTGTCTTATACTGAAATTATCTAGAGAACTATAGATTTTATAGGATTCCTTCATGACTGAACATATCGCTATGCGGCTGCACGTCTCCAAGCAATCGCGTATTCCGATTTACCAGCAGCTTGAGCAGCAGCTTGAAGACTTGATCGTTAATGGCACATGGCGGCCCAGGGAACCCTTGCCGTCCGAGACCGAGCTGGCCGCGCGCTTGGGCATCAGCGTGATGACCGTCCGCCAGGCGATGGCCCAGTTGGTCAGTAAGGGTCTGATTTACCGCGAGAAGGGACGGGGGACGTTCATTGCCCCGCGCCCGCTGGAACACTCCCTCCAACGTCTGGAGAGCTTCACCGAAGACATGCGCGCGCGGGGCCGGGAGCCATCCGCCCAAACGCTGCTGTGCGAGATTGTGCCCGCCCCTGCGCAGGTGGCCGCGGACCTCGATCTCTTCGCTGGCACGCCGGTGCTCCACCTGCGGCGGTTGCGCCTGGTGGACGGCTACCCCGTTGCCCTGCACGATGCCTATGTGACTCGTATTGACATCACGCGCGCCGAACTGGACGCTGTTGGATCACTCTACGCGCTGCTTGAACAGCGTGGAGTCGAGCTAGGCGAGGCGCACGAGATGTTGGAGGCTGTTGTCGCCGACACCATGACCGCCGAACTGCTGGGCGTCCGGCGTGGCGCACCGCTGCTTCAGGTGACGCGCATCACCTGGGATCGCTACCAGGCCCCCGTCGAGTCCGTCACTGCGCTCTGCCGGGGGGACGTTTACCACTATTCGGTGACCCTGCGCCGTTAGGGACAGGCTGAGTACAGGTCATACAGGCTGCCAGTCCCCAGCGAAGCAAGCTCCCTGTGCGCTCCCCGCGTGCCACCTGTCCCACGACTCTGCTATGATCGTCACTGCATCACTGTGAGGCACAACGACTAGCGGGAGGGAAGCAGGAATGGCAGTTCGCAAGGCATCGGCGGTGTGGGAAGGCTCGCTGCGCGAGGGCAAGGGCACGATGGCGCTCGGCAGCGGCGCGTTCGAGGGGGTGTATTCGTTCGGCACGCGCTTTGAGGAAGTGCCCGGCACCAACCCGGAAGAGTTGATCGGTGCGGCGCACGCCGGTTGCTTTTCGATGGCCTTCAGTGGCAACCTGGGGCGCGCGGGCTACACACCGGAGTACGTGCGCACGTCCGCCGACGTGCACATCGAGAAGCTGGAGAGAGGCTTCAAGATCACGCGCATCGTGCTGACCATGACCGCAAAAGTCCCCGGCCTGGACGAGGCGACCTTCCAGGCGGAGGCTGAGGCGGCCAAGAAAGGCTGCCCGGTGTCGCAGGCGCTGGCCAGCGTGAACATCGAACTGAAGGCGACGCTGGTAAGCTGAGAGTGATCAGTGGTCGGTGATCAGTTATCGGTGATCAGTTGTCAGACGGCTGCAAGCCACCGATCGCTGATGACTGATCACTGACCACTGACGACTGATCACTGACCACCAATAACCAACAACCAACAACCAATCACCAACCACCAATCACCGCCCCCCAATGCGAAGGGATCGCCACCTCATGCCCAACCGTTTGCAGCACGAAACCAGCCCCTACCTGCGCCAACACGCCGACAATCCGGTGGACTGGTACCCCTGGGGCGATGAGGCGTTCGCCGCGGCCAGAGCGCAGGACAAGCCGATCCTGCTCAGCATCGGTTATGCGGCGTGCCATTGGTGCCACGTCATGGCCCACGAGAGCTTCGAGAACCCGAAGACCGCCGCCTTCATGAACGAGCACTTCATCAACATCAAGGTGGATCGCGAAGAGCGCCCGGACGTGGACGACATCTACATGCAGGCCACGCTTATCTTCAACCGGGGCAACGGCGGCTGGCCGATGACCGTCTTCCTCACCCCGGACGGGCACCCCTTCCACGCCGGGACATACTACCCGCCGGAGCCGCGCTACGGGATGCCCAGCTTCCAGCAGGTGATGGAAGCGGTCGTGGAGACCTTCCGCAAGAAGCGTGATGAGGTCGAGCGCACGGGGCGGGCGCTGGCCGAGGAGCTTGGGCGAGCGATGTCCGCCGGGCTGGGGGGCGAGCCGGAGCTGCTCAGCCCGGCGATTCTCGACGCCGCCGCCCAGGAAATGCTGCGCCGCACCGACCCCGTGCACGGCGGGCTGACGCGCGGCAAGCCGAAGTTCCCTAACCCGATCACGCTGGAGTACCTGCTGCGCTACCACGCCGCGACGGGCCACGAGCAGGCGCGCGAAGTCGCCCTGTTCACGCTGCGCAAAATGGCGGCGGGCGGGCTGTACGATCAGCTTGGCGGCGGCTTCCACCGCTACAGCGTGGACGAGAAGTGGCTGGTGCCGCACTTCGAGAAGATGCTCTACGACAACGCCCTGCTCAGCCGCGTCTATCTGCATGGCTGGCAGATCAGCGGCGACCCGTTGCTGCGCGAGATCGCCGAGGACACGCTGGACTATGTGCTGCGCGAGATGACCGCGCCGGATGGGGGCTTCTACAGCACGCAGGACGCCGACTCCGAGGGCG
>CAYNHD010000349.1:0-4337 GCA_964396775.1 uncultured Thermoflexus sp.
GTCGTCCGGCAAGAGTTTGTGGCGAGCGACGGGCTGGTGATCTTTGAAGCGCCGTCGCCCGAAGGCGGCTGGATGCCAGGGCCGTACCGCGTCGAGCTATACGTGGACGATCACCGCACCGCCTCGCTCGATTTCACCATTCGCTGAGTGGCGGGCACACCTGCCCCTGACCGTTGAGAGGCTGTTCCAGAAGACCTGATCCAGTGCTCACCTCACCCCTCAATCTCCTCTCCATACGTGGAGAGGAGACTTGACCGCGAACTGACGCTCCCTCTCCACCGCATGGGGAGGAGGCCGGGGGGTGAGGCTGAAGGGGGGTTCCCATGAAGGCAGTGCTGCTCACCGAACATGGCCCGGCAGAAGTGCTCCGCGTCGTGACGGATCACGCCGTCCCGGAGCCAGGGCCGGGCGAAGTCCGCGTGCGTGTGCGCGCAGCGTCCCTTAACTACCTTGACATCTGGGTGCGCAACGGCTGGCCGGGCATCAAGCTGACCTACCCGCACATCCCCGGCGCGGACGCGGCGGGCACGGTGGACGCGGTTGGCGCGGGCGTCGGCGAGTGGCAGGCGGGCGACCGCGTGGTGGTGAACCCGACCATCGGCTGCGGGCGCTGCGCGTTCTGCCGCGCCGGGCAGGAACACCGCTGCGTCCATTTCACGCTGCTCGGCGAGCACACCAGCGGCACGCACGCCGAATACATCACCGTGCCCGCGCGCAACCTGCTCGCCCTGCCAGAGCATGTCTCCTTCGAGGAGGCAGCGGCGGCCTCGCTGGTCTTCGTGACCGCCTGGCACAGCCTGATCACACGCGGCAATCTGCGCCCCGGCGAGACGGTGCTCATCGTCGGCGCGGGCGGCGGCGTCAACACGGCCTGCCTGCAAATCGCCAAGCTGACCGGATGCACGGCCATCGTCGTCGGCAGCAGCGATGAGAAGCTCGAAGCGGCGCGGGCGCTCGGCGCGGATGTCGTCGTGCGCCGCGATGTGGAGGGCGGCTGGTCGCGCGCCGTCTACCAGATCACGGCCAAGCGCGGCGCGGACGTGGTGGTGGACAACGTGGGCGCGGCGACCTTCGCTGACAGCCTGCGCGCGGCGGCGCGTGGCGGGCGCATCCTCACCGTCGGCAACACCAGCGGCGCGCAGTTCGAGATAGACAACCGCTACGTCTTCGGCAAGCACCTGAGCATCCTGGGCAGCACGATGGGACCGCACACCGACTATGTGACCGTCATGCAGCTGCTGTTCAAGGGCAGGCTGCGGGCGGTCATCGGCGCGCAGTACGCGCTGAACGAGATTCACGCGGCGCACCACGCGCTGGAGGCGGGCGAGCACTTCGGCAAGATCGTGCTCGCCGTCTGACCGGCCCGGCGCGCCCTGGCCGCTGGAAACTTTGCCGGACAACAGATTTGTGGACGTAAGCTCATGACCGGACAACCGCTGCGCGTAGCAGCACTCGCCCCATGACCACCGCAGCCGCCTCCTACGCCATCCCTTTGCTCCTCAGCGCGTCAACCCTGGCGGGGGTCGTCTGGCTGGTCTGGCAGCACCGCCAGATACAGGGTGCTTCGCGCCTGGGTCTGCTGGTTCTGGCGGTCATCATCTACCAGGTGGGCTATGCCCTGGAACTGAGTAGCGCCACCCAGGAATGGGCCTACTTCTGGATTCGGGTCGAGTACTTTGGCATCGCTGTGCAGCCCTACGCGCTGCTGGGACTGGCTGCCGTCTATGGGGGTAACCAGTGGATCGAGACGCGGCAGGCGCGCGTGGCGCTGCTGGTTATCCCCGCCATCACGCTGCTGCTGGCCTGGACGAACAGCGCGCACGAGCTGATCTGGCGCGATTTCCACCTGGAACCCTATGGCAACGTATACCGGTCGGCCTTCTCGCGCGGGGCCTGGTACTGGGTGCAGATTGTCTATCTCTGGGTGACAAGTCTGGCTGCCCTGGCTCTGCTGGCGCGGGCCTATCGCCGGGTTGCCGGAATCTATCGCGGCCAGACGGCGCTCCTCATGGCGGGTGCGCTGTTTCCGCTGACGGCGCTGGTAGTCTATCTGGCCGGCGCCATCCCAGGGCGGATTGACCCGATGCCGTTCGCGCTGATCCCGTCCATGCTTCTGCTGGTGTGGGGAGTGCTCTATTGGAAGCTGCTCACCATCATGCCGGTGGCGCGCGACACGGTGTTCGCCAGCCTGCGCGATCCGGTTATCGTACTCGACCCGCGTGGCGTGGTCGTTGACCTCAATCCAGCAGCCGAGCACCTGCTGAAGCGCCCGGAGGCAGAAACGCTTGGTCACGCTGGGGACGCGCTGGTGGCCGGCTGGTTCGACCTGGCGGCGCTGCAAAGCGCAGGAGAGCAGGGTCAGGAGATCGCCATCGAGCGCGACGGGGAGACACTCGTCTTCCATGCACGTTGGATGGCCGTGAGTGGACGGGCAGGCCGCCCTGTGGGATCGCTGATCGTGCTCAACGACATCACTGCCCGCAAGCGCGCCGAAACTGAGCGCGAGCGGCTGATCGCCGAGCTTGACGCTTTTGCCCGCACTGTCGCCCACGACCTGAAGAGTCCCCTGGCCGTGCTGGTGCCCAGCGGCCTGACGCTGCGCGATGAAGCCGAGAGCATGTCCCCGGCGGAGATCGCCGAATTTGCCGCCATGATCGCCGAGACGAGCCTGAAGATGAATGCCATCGTAGACGCCCTGCTGTTGCTGGCCCAGTTGGAGCGCGTTCAGGAGGTCAACGTCGGGCCGGTCAACCTGGCTCCGGTGGTCACCCAGGCCCTTAAGCGGCTGGACATCGAGATTCGTGAGGCCCATGCCCAGGTGATCCTGCCCGGTGAGTGGCCGCTCGTGACCGGCTATGGCCCCTGGCTGGAAGAAGTCTTCGCTAACTATGTGAGCAATGCCATCAAGTATGGCGGTGAGCCGCCGCTGATCACCCTGGGCGCAGACTGCCAGGCAAATGGGGCCGTGCGTTGCTGGGTGCGCGACAACGGGCGTGGCCTGAGCGCCGAGCAGCAGGGGCAGTTGTTCGCCGAGTTCACCCGGCTGCATGGCGCGCGCGCGAGCGGGCACGGCCTGGGACTGGCCATCGTGCGCCGTATCATCGAGCGGCTGGGCGGGCAGGTGGGCGTGCTCAGTGCCGACGGAGAGGGCAGCGAGTTCTACTTCATCCTGCCGGGCGTTCCGGCTGTTGCCAACCAGGAGACGAAGCCATGAACACCAACCGCCCGCGCTGTGACTGGGTGCCGCTGGAAGACGCGCTGTACACGGCCTATCACGACGAGGAATGGGGCGCGCCGGTTCACGACGACCGGTTGCTGTTCGAGTTCCTGATCCTGGAGGGCGTGCAGGCCGGGCTGAGTTGGGGGCTGGTGCTGCGCAAGCGCGATCACTACCGGCAGGTCTACGACGGCTTCGACCCGGCCCAGGTCGCGCGTTACGACGAGGCGAAGGTCGCTGCGCTGCTGGCCGACCCCGGCATCATCCGCAACCGGCTGAAGGTGGCCGCCTCCGTGCAGAACGCGCGCGCTTTCCTGCGTGTGCAGGAGGAGTTCGGCAGTTTTGACCGCTATATCTGGCAGTTCGTGGACGGGGAGCCGCGCGTCAACGCCTGGCGGACGCTGGCCGAGATTCCCGCCGAGACGCCGCAAGCACGGGCGATGAGCAAAGACCTGAAGGCGCGCGGCTTCACCTTCGTCGGCCCGACGATCTGCTATGCCTTCATGCAGGCGTGCGGGCTGGTCAACGATCATCTGGTGACGTGCTTCCGCTACGGCGAATTGGCCGGCAAATGAGAGGCGGGGGCAGAGCAGAGCGCCGCCCCTACCAGATGCCGTGTGTGAAGTGGGGAGACCCGTGACATGGAAGCGCGCCGCGCCGACCCGATCCGCCTGATCGCGCTGCGCCTGCGCCAGGACGAGCTACGCCACGTGGTGCAGCGGCCCGGCGTCAACGAGGCGCTGCGCGTGACGATCCAGTACCATGACGGGCGGCACCCCAACCAGGTGGCGACGCTGATGCGCGGGCACGGGGCCGAGTGCACGCTGCTCGTCGTCTACGACAGGCCGGGCCGCGACGTGCGCTTCGCCTACCCGGTGGCGCTGGAACGCTACATGACGTTGCTGGGCGCGCTGCGCCGCGCCAGGTTTGACGCGCTCGACGACCAGCCGGACGTGCCCTTCTTTGGTGTGGACTTGTGGCTGGTGGAGCGCGCATCCGGCAGCTTCTACCATGACGTGGTGCTCCAGCCGGAGACTGCCGCCGGGTTGCACGGCGAGATCGTCAGCGCCATCCGCGCCCAACTCAAAGAGGCACTGCGCCCGGTCGTGGCCTGAGCGGC
>CAYNHD010000350.1:0-4326 GCA_964396775.1 uncultured Thermoflexus sp.
GGTGGTAGGCCGGGTCAGTGGTGGGGCACGTTCCTCAGGGGAATGTGCCCCTCCTCTTCAGCACGGCCATTGCGCAGAATGTCCACTCCGTTTTCCGCAACCTAAAGTGCCGCCCCGCCGCAGACTTCAAACGCCTCGTTTCTCCCTTTGCCCCCGCCCGCCTTTTGTGGCACGATCAGCACCTGGAGGCCGGTTTGACTGCTTTTCTCGTCCCCTAGGAGAGATTTATGCCCGACACAACGCTCGATATTTTCTTTCGTCCGCATGGCATCGCGGTCATCGGGGCCTCGCGCGACCCGCAGAAACTCGGTCACGGCGTGGTGCGCAACCTGGTCGAGTACGGCTACGACGGGCCGATCTACCCGATCAACCCCCACGCCGCCGAGATCTACGACCGGCGCGCCTACCCTTCCGTGCTCGAAGCGCCCGACCCGCTCGACCTGGCCATCCTCGTCGTCCCGGCGCGGCACGTCCCCGCCGAGCTGGAACTGTGCGGGCAGCGTGGGATCAGGGCAGCCATCGTCATCAGCGGTGGCTTCCGCGAGGTGGGGCCGGAGGGCGCGGCGCGCGAGCGCGAAGTCGTGCGCATTGCCCGCCAGTACGGGATGCGCCTGCTCGGCCCGAACGGGATTGGCGCCATTGACACGCACACCCCGCTCAACACCACGTTCGTCAAGGGCACGCCGCCCCCCGGCGACATCGCCTTCCTGTCGCAGTCGGGCGCGGTCTGCGCGGCGGTAATTGACTGGGCGCGCGGGGCGGGCGTCGGCTTCAGCCGGCTGGTCAGCCTGGGCAACCAGGCCGATGTCAACGAGGCGGAGATGCTCACGGCCATCGGGCGCGACGAGCAGACACGGGTGATCACCGCCTACATCGAGGGCGTGTCGGACGGGGCAGCCTTCGTCCAGGCGGCCAGCGACGTGGCGCGCAAGCTGCCGATCATCGCTCTGAAGGCCGGGCGTGGCTCTGGCGGGGCGGCGGCGGTCGCCAGCCACACCGGGGCGCTCGCCGGGCGCGCGGAAGCGTATGACGCGGCCTTCCGGCGGGCGGGCGTGCTGCGCGCCAGCACGATGGAAGAGCTATTCGACTGGGGCCGGGCGATGGCCTGGCAGCCCCTGCCGCAGGGCAACCGCGTGGCCATCCTCACCAACTCCGGCGGGCCGGGCATCCTGGCCGTAGACGCCCTCGAAGCGGCGGGGATGCAGCTTGCCCCGCTCACCGAGGAGACGAAGGCGTTTATGCGCAAGCGCGTCCCGGCAGCGGCCAGCGTCAGCAATCCGGTGGACATCCTGGCCGGGCCGGGGCCGGCCACTTACGCGCTGTGCCTCGACGCCCTGCTGAGCGATCCCACTGTAGATGCAGTGGTCGCCATCACCGCGCCGCAAGACTGGTTCGCGCCGCTCAGCCTGGCCGAAGTCATCGCTGAGTTCAACGGGCGGGGCAAGCCGGTGCTGGCCGTCATCATGGGATTGGCCTCGATCAGCGACGCGACCGCCGTGCTGCACCGCCGTCGCGTTCCCAATTTCGCCTTCCCGGAGCGCGTCGGCAGCACGCTGGCGGCCATGTGGCGGCGCAAGCAGTGGCTCGACGCCAACGGCGAGCCGCACCAGCCGCAGCCGCCGCAGGGCTGCGACCGACTGGCGGCGCGCGCGGCCCTGGAGTCTGCTCCGGCGGGCGGGTGGCTGCCTCCAGAGGCGCTCGACGCGCTGCTCGAAGCCTACGGCATCCGCGTGCCGGGCGCGGGCCTGGCCGCCGACGCGGACAGCGCAGTGGCCCTCGCCGGGCAGATCGGCTATCCGGTCGTGCTCAAGCTGGCGGCGGCGGACGTGGTGCACAAGAGCGAGATCGGCGGCGTGGCCCTCAACCTGGACGGGCCGCAGGCGGTGCGCGCCGCCTTCGCCGACCTGCTGGCGAGCGCCCGCGCGCACGGCGTGCCGGACGCGGCTATTGAGGGCGCGTTCGTGCAGAAGATGATCCCGCCGGGGGTGGACCTGATCGTGGGCATCGTGCGCGACGCGCAGTTCGGGCCGCTGGTCATGGCGGGTGTGGGCGGCACGCAGGTCGAACTGCTGCGCGACGTGGCCTTCGAGCTGGCCCCGCTGACGCCCCAGCAAGCCGGCGCGCTGCTCGACCGCACTGGCGCGGGCAGGCTGCTGGCGGGCTTTCGCGGCGCGCCGCCCGCCGACCGCGCGGCGGTGATTGACGCCATCGTGCGGCTGGCCCAACTCGCCCACGATCACCCGGACGTGGCCGAAGTCGAGATCAACCCGCTGATGGTTATGGAGAGCGGCGCGGGTGCGTGGGCCGTTGACGCGCGGGCGCGAGTCGAAAGGGCCTGATCCATGAGCACATCGCCACGTATCGTACAGGGCAGCGTCATCTTCGTGGTCGATGGCGACCGAGTGCTGCTGCTGCAGCGCAATCACCAGCCATTCGCCGGCAAGTGGGACGGGTTGCAGGGGCTGGTCGAGTTCGGCGAGACGCCCGAAGAAGCAGCCCGCCGCGAAGTCTACGAGGAAGCGGGGCTGGTCCTCGACCTGTGCGAGCAGCGCGGGCACCTGCTTCTCTACAACGTTGAGCGCCCGCTGACCATCTCCGCCGACCTGTTCGTGGCCACCGTGCGCGAAGGGACTCTGCGCGGCAGCGAGGAGGGCGAGCCGGTCTGGGTGCCGCTGGCGGACGTCCCGCACACGGACCTGGTGGGCTTCGTGCACATCACGCTGCCGTTGGTGCTGACGCCGGGCTCGCTGCTCGTCGGCACGATCCGCCACCTGGCCAGCGGCGACCCGGTCAGCTACGAGCTGCGCCACCATCACCTGGGCGAAACGCAGGTGGTCCGGCAGGCATGACCTCAGATCAGGCAGATCAGACAGCAACCAATGACACAGGAGCGATGACTTTGTCCCAACCCGAACCGATCACCCCGGGGCCGTTCTTTCTCGCCGGTGGGCCGGTCGGCGTCCTGCTGATTCACGGTTTCACCGGCGCGCCGCCGGAGATGCGACGGCTTGGCGATTACCTGTACGGCGAGGGGCTGACCGTCGCTGCGCCGCTGCTGCCGGGTCACGGCACCACGCTGGCCGACTGCAACGGCGTGCGCTGGCAGCAGTGGACCGCGCACGTGGAGGGCGCGCTGGACGACTTGCGAGCGCGCTGCGCCACCGTCTTCGTCGGCGGACTCTCCATGGGTGGCGTGCTGGCTCTGCATCTGGCCGCCCACCACCCGGATCTGGCCGGGGCGCTGCTCTACGCGCCCGCCATGCAGGTCTCCGGCCGCTGGCGCGAATGGATCGCGCCCGTCCTCAAGCCCATACTGCGCACATTCCCCAAAGGCAAAGGCGACTGGGCGGATCCCGACGCCAGCGCTCTGACGTGGGGCTATGAGCGGTATCCGGTGACCGCCGGGCATCAGCTCTTCAAGCTGATCGCCCATGTCCGGCGCGAGCTGCCGCGCGTGACCGTCCCGCTGCTGATCGTTACCAGCCAGGGGGATCGCTCGGTGCCGCCGGCCGTCGCCGACCTGATCGCGCGCGACGTGGCGACGGAGGACATCACGCGGCTGGTGTTGGAACGGTCGGGTCACGTGCTGACGCTCGATGCGGAGTGGCAGCTTGTCGCTGAGAAGACGGGGGCGTTTATCCGCGCTCACCTGCCCGCCGAATCCGAAGCCGGCACTTGAGAGCGAGCCGGCGACTGCACGTAGTGGTAGTAGCGCAGGCTGGCCAGCACCAACCCTAGGCCGATGCTCAGGTAGAGAATGGCCAGGAGGTAGCGGGGCAGCCCCGAATGGCGCAGGGCGATGCCCAGCCCCATCATGAAGGCGATCAGCAGGTAGGTGGGCGGCGACTGGAAGGCCAGCAGATGGGCACG
Source organism: uncultured Thermoflexus sp. (assembly GCA_964396775.1). Taxonomy (GTDB): domain Bacteria; phylum Chloroflexota; class Anaerolineae; order Aggregatilineales; family Aggregatilineaceae; genus UBA2029. Next base: position 3,871 of record CAYNHD010000350.1, read on the forward strand.
CTCGGCCAGGCGGCTGATGCGCCGGATGTTCTTATCGGCCACCCGCGAGAACTTGAAGCGGTAGATCAGCGCGCCGCAGGCCGCACCAATGGTCAGGTGCAGCAGGGCGTGCGCCGTGTCTTCGGACGCCAGCCAGCCGTAGGCGCGGGCGCAGAGCATCGCCCCTGCCGCGCCCCACAGCACTCCCGCCGCCAGATACAGCCACCGTCGCCCGACGGTGGGCACTATTGTTCGCAACACGCCCATGATCGCCCATCCTCATCAGGGTACAGACATTTCAACCGACCTTGAAGCATTGTACCGCGTTCTTTCCCTGGGGTCATTGACTTTGGTCAAGTAGGGTGTGCGCAAAGGTTGTCACCAAATCGCTTGCCGTGGGGATTTTGACCTCACTCCCGCTCGGCGCTGACGTGCCTCGCCGCCCCCTCTCCATTCGAATGGAGAGGGGGCAAGCCG
>CAYNHD010000351.1:0-4317 GCA_964396775.1 uncultured Thermoflexus sp.
CGCACCATGCCCGCCGATACCGCGTTGACCACGATGCGCAGCGGGGCCAATTCCACCGCCAGGTAGCGCGTCAGGGCTTCCAGCGCCGCCTTCGACGCGCCGACCACCACGTACTCCGGCAGCACGCGCTGCGCCCCGATGCTCGACACGTTGACGATGGCCCCGCCGCCACGTCCGGCCAGGATGGGAGCGGCGCGCTGGGCCAGGAAGAGCGCCGCCCGTGCGTTGATGTTCAGCGTCCAGTCCCAGCCCTTGACGCGCTGCTCCATGACAGGGCGGTTGTAGCCCGACGCGGCGTTATGGACGAGAATATCCAGCCCGCCCAACGCCTCTGCCGCCTCGTCCACCAGCCGGGTGATGTCGTCCGGCTGGCCGACATCGGCGCGGGCCACGTGCACGCGGCGGCCCAGGGCGCGAATCGCCTCGGCGGTCTCCTCGGCGGGGGCGCGGTTGCGGAAGTAGTTGAGGGCGATGTCCGCGCCCTCGCTCGCCAGGCGCAGCGCGATGGTCTTGCCGATGCCGCGCCCGCTGCCGGTGACCAGCGCGATCTTGCCCGCAAAGCGTGCGGACTGCTGCATGGTGCGTGACCTCTCAACTGATTCGGCGGTGGGCGGGTCTGTGACCCGCCAGGGCGCAGCAGAGGAGCGCCCCTATCGTGCTACAACAACACCCGGTGGCGATAGGCTGCTGCGGTTCTCAGGTTCTCAAAGCGGCTCCAGGACGATGCGGTCGAGCGCCAGCCACTGGCGCTCCGTCGTAGCCAGCAGGCCGAAGCGGAAGCGCCCCGCCGGGGTGACGATGGCGTACTGGTTATCCATCCAGGCGATGAATCCCAGCGGGCCGCGTGGCGCATACGGCGCGACGTGCACAGTCTGCCCATCCACAGCGAAGCGGACGGAGTTCGCGCGCCACTCCAGCGTGTAGGTCTGCGGCACGGAGAGGTCGGCGGGCAGGCGCGCTTCTGAGACGCCGATGGCCCATTGCGCGACCGGCCACAGCGCGCGGTAGAGCGCCGGGACGCGCATCGCCAGGAAGCCAGCCGGTGCCAGCGGAGCCAGCGCCAGGAACGCGGGGCGCGCCGCGTCAATGGTAGCCGCCTTCCAACCCCAGCCGGGCACGTCGCGGGCCAGGGCCATATTGCCCGGCGGGGAGGCGAAGAAGAACCACGCCGCGCGCGGCAGGCGCGGCAGTCCCCGCCTGCCGAAGACGAACGGCTCGTTCCACAGGCCGAACCCGGCGGTGCCGCGCAGCGCGTCCGCGCCGTGCGAGGCGCAGGCGCGGACAGTCAGGCGCAGCGGGGGCCACCAGGGGAAAGCGCGGCGCGGCAGCCCGGCGTAGTCGCTGATCTGCGCGTCGCTGTAGTGCTGGATGTCTGCCAGGTCGAGCGTACAGCGCAGGACGCCGCCCTGCAGGGCCAGCGAGCCGCTGCCTGCTGTCCAGGGGTGCCAGCGCGGGGCGAGCGCGTCACCGGCAAAGGTCTCGACGACGGCGGCGGGGCGTGGAGCGGCGCTCATGGTGTGACGCTGGCGGCCTGCAGGTGATCCCATAACGTCTGGCGGAAGGCGTCCGGCTGCTCGCGGTGAATGGGATGGCCGCCGTCGAACATAACCAGCCGCCCGCGCGGAGTCCGCGCGACGAACTGGCGAGCCACATGCTCCGGGTTGAGCGCGTCCTGGCGGCCCAACATGAGTAGCAGCGGGCAGGTGATGCGATTTGCCTGGCTCAGGCTGATGTCGCCGCCGCTGTCAATGATCTGCTTCATGGCCGTGACCCAGCCCAGCACCGTGCGCTCGATGTGCTCAGCGCCGTGCAGGGCGCGTAGCTCGTCGTCTACCCAGGTGGGCGGCCACTTCTGCTGGACGAGCGGGCGCAGTTCCGGCGGGAAGAAGCCGACCGCTCCCCACGCCGCCACCGAGCGCACCAGGTCGGGGCGCAGGATGGGCAGCAACAGCGCCACTTCACCCCCATCGCTGAAGCCGACGATGTGCGCGTCGCGCACGCCCAGCGCGTCCAGCCAGGCGGCGAGGTCCTCGGCGTCGCGGCGGTAGAAGTCGCGGGGGTAGGTGCGCGGCTTGGGGCCGGAGCGCCCGTAGCCGCGCCGGCTGGGGGCCAGCACGCGGTAATGGGGCCACAGCCAGGCGATCTCCGGGCCAAACGTGTGATCCCACGCGCCGAGCCAGCCGTGAATCAGCACAACCACAGGCTTCTCGCCGCCTGTGTCGCCGTAGTCCAGCGTCGCGCCGTTCACGTTCAGGATGGGCATGAGTCTCCTCCGTAGCGGAGATAGGCGAAGCTGCCGGTGATTCGTCTGTCTCCGGCACTTAGCCTCACCCCCAGCCCCGCTGCGCCTGGCTTGCCCCCTCTCCACGACGGGGAGAGGGGGCGGCGAGGTCCGTATCAGCAGGCCGCGCGGGGGTGAGGCCAGGGCGTGCCCCTACTCAAGCGTGCCATCCAGGTAGGGCTTGAGGTCGTCGCGCAGGTTCGTCTCTGGGCGAAACAGGATGGCGTGCAGGCCCACTGCCTGCGCGCCGCGCACGTGGGCCAGCGAATCGTCCACCAAGACGGCTTCGCGGGGGGCCACATGCAGGTCTTGCAGGACGACGCGGTAGGCCGTCGGGTCAGGTTTCATCACGCCGATCAAGGCCGAGACGATCACCGGCTCGAACAGGTCGCGGATGCCCAACTCGCACAGCCGGTCTTCAAAGCGCAGCGACTCGTTGCACAGCAAGGCGACGGCATAGCCCGCCCCGCGCAATTCGCGGATGTAGTCCAGCAGCCGGTAGTTGAGCCGGTCGCCACGAAAGTAGTCGCGGCGTAGCTCGTTGATGTCAATGCCGCGCATGTACAGCAATTCGGCCACGCCGCGCCAATAGGCTGTGTCGCTGATGCGCCCCAACTGCGCCTGAATCCACAGGTCGCTGTGCTGGACGGCGCGCTCGACGCTGCCGGTGGGCAACCCCAACCGCTCATCCCAGGCATGGCGGGGGCCATAATCCTCGGTGCGAACGATCACGCCCTCAAAGTCGAAGATAAGCGCCTTAATCACAGCGTTCTGTGTTAGAATCCCCATAAGCAGTTGGCAAGCGAGCAAGAGACCACACCCGCCACAAGCATAGCGAACCAGGACGCGAATTACCAGTGACGACACGAACTGCCGACACCTATCGCCCGGCTCACCGCACGCGCGGGCTGCGCTTCTACGAGCGGTGGTGGGTTCTGGCCAACACCATGACCGATGGCCTGCTCCAGCACCTGTGGTGGGCGATTGACCGCTTTGGGAAGCATGGCACGCGCGAATCGGCGGCCCTGTCGTATTACGCCATTTTCTCGTTGTTCCCGCTGCTCATCCTGCTGATCATCATCATCGGCTCGTGGCTGGGGCCTGCCGCCGCGCGCAACCAGATTGACGGAGTGCTGCGCGTGTTCCTGCCCCCCTCGACGGCGAACTTCCTGCAAGACAGCATCGCCGAGACGCTCGACCAGCGCGGGTCGTTCGGCCTGGTGGCGGGCGTCACCCTGCTGTGGTCGTCGCTGGGCTTCTTCTCCAGCCTGTCCTCGGCGCTCAGCCGCACCTTCCGCGACGAGAAGGGCTACAACACCTGGAGTTCGCGGCTGATGGGCCTGGGCATGATGGTCGCCCTCGGCGTGTTGCTGGCTGCGTCGCTGGCGACAACGCTGGTCTTCAACCTGATGGACCTGATCATCTTCGGCACCATGTCGTGGCTGACGACCGCTGCCCTGGTGGTGCCGTTCAGCCTGAGCGTGGCCATCTTCGCCTTCCTCTACCGCTTCATCCCGCGCCGCCGCGTGCGCTGGGACGCCATCTGGGTCGCCGCTTTCCTGGGCGGCGGGGCGTGGGAGACGGCCAAGCGCCTGTTCACCTGGTACCTGGACAACCTGGCTTCCTACAGCCTGGTCTATGGCTCGGTCGCCACCATGATCGTGCTCATGCTGTGGGTTTACCTGACCGGCATCATCATCCTGCTCGGCGGGGAAATCTGCGTGGCGATTGATGACTGGATGAGCAAGCGCTCGGTGCATGGTCAGGAACTGGCTTACGCCGAGCGGGGCGGAGATTAGGGCGTGTTATGCACTTTTCAACTCCTATCCCCCGGCCCCTTTCCCCGCAAGCAGGGAAAGGGGAGCCTCCCCGCCAGCGGGGAGGGACTAGCGAAAGCTGCGCCAGTTGTCGGGCAAGCAGCGGAGCCTCCCCGCCAGCGGGGAGGGACTTCCGCGCATTGCGCCGGGCGTCTTTGTGCAGTCGGAGCCTCCCCGCCAGCGGGGAGGGACTACAGGGTGGGGTCAGGGCGCTACCCA
>CAYNHD010000352.1:0-4308 GCA_964396775.1 uncultured Thermoflexus sp.
GAGCGTTGCGGGTATACTTCAATTCGTTCAATATTTAACTGATTTCTCGATAAGGCTGTCGAGGTGAGTGACCCCAAAAAGGACGTTTTGGGACTGCATTTCACCTGTCAGGCACTCATCGAAGTGTGGTACCGCGATAGGGACACTCTGCCGAACGCCCTGGAGGAAACCATCAAAGCGTGCCAGATGCAAATCTCCATTGCGCCCAAGGCCGCGAAAGCGTTCAAAAAGGAATACCCCGAGAGCCCCCTTCCTGGTCACGAGGGTTTCTCGCTTTTGACTCTCATCTACGAGAAACAAGGCAATTACGCTGAAGCCATCCGGGTAGCGCAACAGGCAAGCAAACAGGGTTGGATGGGCAATTGGGACAAGGAAATTGAGCGTTACGAAAAGAGGTTGAGCAAGAAGAAGCAGGCATGACCCGCATCACTGAGAAGCGCGACGCCCAGGACCAGCTCATCAACTTCCTGACGGGCATCGGCTGGACGTTCATCGGGCGCTACGACCTGCCGCGCTGGCGCGGGAACGACGAAACGCAGCCCTTCCTGGTGGACGTGCTGCGGGCGCAGCTTGCCGCGCTCAACGGCTGGGCGGCGGGCGACGGGCGGATTGCTGAGGTGGTGCGCCGGTTGCGCCTGCTGCCGGCCAGTCTGGAAGGCAACGAGCAGTTCCTGCGCGCGCTGCGCGGCGGCTGGACGGCATATGACCGCGCCCAGCAGCGCGAGTTCAACGTGGTGTTGGTGGATTACGACGACCTCTCGCGCAACACCTTCCACTTCACCGAAGAAATGTGGTTCCAGGACCGCGAGCACAAGCGGCTGGACATGGCCCTGTTCGTCAACGGCCTGCCGGTGGTCCTGGTCGAGAACAAGTCACCCAAGCTCGAAGACCCCGGCAGAACCGGCTTCGACGACATCCAGCACTACACCGGAACCGTTCCGGAGTTCGTCAAGTACCCCATCCCCTTCGCCATCTGCGCGCGCCAGCTGGAATACGGCGCGACGTGGAATCCCAACCTCAACGCCTTCTACACCTGGAAAGTGGATGGCCAGGCGTATGGGCTGGAGCGGCTGGCCAAGTCGTTCTTCGACCGGGAGATGGTGCTGCGCCTGCTGCGCGACTACACCATCTTCTACCGCATTGACGACAGCATCCAGAAGTACCTGCTGCGCCCGCACCAGATGCGCGCCGTGGAGAAGATTGTCGCCCGCGTGCTGGCCGGTGTGGGCGCCGCCGCTGCACCGGACACCGGCCTAGAATGGCACACGCAGGGCAGCGGCAAGACGCTGACGATGATCGTCGCCGCCCACCTGTTGCGCCGCCAGCCGCAGATGGAGAACCCCACGCTGTTGGTCGTCGTGGACCGGGTGGAACTGGAGGGGCAGATGCTCCAGAACCTGGAGGCGTTCGGCTTCCCGGCGGCGGTGCGCGCCGAGAGCAAGGCGCATCTGCGCAGGCTGCTGCGCGACGATTACCGCGGCCTGATTGTCACCACCATCCACAAGTTTGACGGGATGCCGGCCAACGTGTGCACGCGCCGCAATGTCGTGGCGTTGGTGGACGAGGCGCACCGTTCGCAAGAGGGCGACCTGGGCATCTACATGCGCGCCGCCCTGCCGCACGCCTTTCAGTTCGGCTTCACCGGCACGCCCATTGACCGGGGCAAGATCGGCAAGGGCACCTTCGAGCTGTATGGCAAGCCCGACCCCGCAGGATATCACGACAAGTACAGCATCAACGAGAGCATTGAGGATGGCACGACCGTCCCGTTGTACTACACGCTGGCCCCGTCGGACATCTGGCTGGACAAGGTGCGGCTCGAAGTGAAGTTCAGCGACATGCTGGACCAGTTCATCGCCGAAGTAGACGAAGAAGGCGCGGCCACCCAGGAGGCTCTGAGCCGCATCCTGCAGAAGGCCGACAAGCTGCTGGCCGTGCTCAAAGCGCCGGCGCGCGTGCAGGGGATTGCGGCGCATATCGCCCGGCACTTCCAGGAGAGCGTGCTGCCGCGCGGCTTCAAGGCGATAGTCGTCACGCCAGACCGCGAAGCGTGCGCGCTCTACAAGGAGGCGCTGGACCAGCACCTGCCGCCGGAGTGGAGCGTCGTGGTCTATTCCGAGAACCCCAAGAAAGACCTCGCCTTCATGCGCAAGCACTACCTGGACGAGGACGAAGAAAAGCGCGTGCGCAAGGCGTTCCGCGACCCGGACAGCGCCCCCAAGCTCCTCATCGTCACCGAGAAGCTGCTGACTGGCTACGACGCGCCGGTGGCCTACTGCATGTATCTCGACAAGCCGCTCAGAGACCATACGCTGCTGCAGGCTATCGCGCGCATCAACCGCCCCTATGCCAACAAGGACGCCGGGCTGGTCGTGGACTATATCGGCATCTTCGAGGACCTGCAGCGTGCGCTGTCGTTTGACACGGCCGGCATTACCAAGGGCCTGATTGACCTGGAGACGCTCAAGGCTCGCTTTGTGGAGCTGCTTGAGCAGGCCCAGGCCGCCGTCGAGCCAGTCGAGCCGCACAAGCCGGAGGGACGGGTCGAGCGCATCACCGAGTATTTTTTCGAGCCGGCAGCCCGTGAGGCGTTCTTCAAGCTGTTCAGGGAATTGCAGGCCGCCTACGAGATTCTCTCGCCGGATGCGTTCCTGCGCCCCTACATTGACGACTACGCCCTGCTTGCCGACATCTACCAGACGGCGTTCAACACCTTCGACCCGAAGGCCAGGCAGCAGCGCCTGGAGCACCAGCTCCTGGAGAAGACGAACCACCTCATTCGTGAGCACGTATCGGCGGGGCCAGTCGCCGAGCCGCTACCGCTCTATCCCATCAACCGCAACATCGCGGATGTGGTGCGCGCCGACGATGTGCCGAACCAGGTGAAGGTCATCAATCTGCAGCGCAGCCTCATCACACACATCCAGCAGGCCGGGGAGGCCCAGCCGTATCTGCTGGCCATCGGCGAAGAGGTCGAGGAAGTCATCGAGCAATTGCGCCATCGCCAGATCAGCGTCGAAACGGCGTTGGCTGCGTTGCAGGAGAAGGCGGAGAAGATAGTCCAGACCGAGCTAGAGCGCGCCAGCAGTCCGCTCGATAACCTGGCCTTCTCGCTGCAGATGGTGTTGAAAGCCAGCCGTCTGGCGGTAGCCGATGAGAGGGGCCTGGAGTCCCTGGCCGAAGAGCTATCGGCGTACCTCCGCCAGTATGCCGATTGGCCGCATAACGCCCAACTCAAGGCGAAGGTGCGCACGGAGGTCTACAAGCGCTTGCTGCCCCTCATCCAACCTTTCGACCCGCAACGCGCGAACACTATCGTTGACAACCTGCTCAAGATGCAGAGGATTACCGCGTGACTGACGTGAGAGTCCGCAGGCAGAGGCGTAAGAGCCTGGCCTTCAAGGTCACGCCGGCGGGGGCTGTGGCGCTGATACCGCTTGAGATGCAAGCGGACGGGCCAGAGGTGTGGCAGTTCATCGCGAATGCGTTGGCCGAGCTGCCCGAACCGGAGTACCGTGCTCAGGCGCTAGCGCCGGGGGCTGTCCGGGAGATAGTCACAAGTTGGACCGGTCGCTTGGGTGTCGAAGTGACGCGCACCCAAATCCGCGCCATGCGCACCAAATGGGGTTCCATCTCGACGGCGGGTACGCTCACGCTGGCCGACGATCTGCTGCGGTTGCCGGACGACCTGATTGAGTACGTTATCGTGCACGAGCTGCTGCACCTGAAGTTCCCCAACCATCGCAAGGGCTGGCGCGTCTCGATGGGCATGTATGTGCCGGACTGGCGCGAACGCGAGCGGCGGCTGCAGGCTTGCCAGCAGGCGCTTGCGACGTAGACTCCCCGGTCAAAGTGATTGTCGCTTCGCGAGGCCCTCCGAGTTGTTCCGGGCGACCCAGTTCTTCCCCTCCCGCCCCCATGAAGCACCCACGTGTGGTATAATGATAAGCGGCTGAACGTCCTCTCTTGAGTGCCCCCTGAGCCAGAGAGCAAGTGACGACTGAGTGCCCGGCAACGGGCGTCTTGCGTTGCCCCGCCGTTCTGTCCTCCTCCGTCACTTTTACCTCAGGAGCACTCCCTCATGTCTCACTACATTCCCCTCCAGGGCGGCAGGAATGAGTTTGGGAACCGTTCCCGGAACCGCTCTTGTCGATCGGCAGTGCCGGGCGAGTGCATCCCCTGGGCCGGAGTATCTTCTCATCAAGCCGAATCCATGTTACACTACGCCCATGGTTGAGCTGCGCGCCCGACCACTGTCATGATCGCCACTAAACTCCCCACAATGATCGGAACGAAAATCCCCACCCT
>CAYNHD010000353.1:0-4298 GCA_964396775.1 uncultured Thermoflexus sp.
CACCGGAGCCAGCCACGCCGGGAACGCGCCGGCGTAGTGCTCGATCAGCACGGCGACGAAGCGCTCCATGCTGCCGTACAGCGCGCGGTGGATCATGATCGGCTGGTGGCGCTCGTTGTCCTCGCCGACGTACTCTAGCTCGAAGCGCGCCGGCAGGTTGTAGTCCACCTGCACGGTGCTGATCTGCCATTCGCGCTTGAGCGCGTCGCGCACGATGAAGTCCAGCTTGGGGCCGTAGAAAGCCGCTTCGCCCTCCTCCACCGTGAAGTCCAGTCCCCTCTTGGTCGCCGCGGCGATGATCGCCTGGGTCGCCTGCTCCCAAACGGCGTCGCCGCCCACGTACTTGTCGCTCTGCGGGTCGCGGACGCCCACCCGCGCCCGGTAATCGGTCAGCCCCAGGCTGCGGAAGATGAACTCCACCAGGTCCACCACGCCCAGGAACTCGTCCTCAAGCTGCTCCGGCGTGCAGAAGATATGGGCGTCGTCCTGGGTGAAGCCGCGCACGCGGGTCAGCCCGTGCAACTCGCCCGACTTCTCGTAGCGGTAGACCGTGCCGAACTCGGCCATGCGCACCGGCAGGTCGCGGTACGAGTGCAGGTCGTCCTTGTAGACGTGGATGTGGTGCGGGCAGTTCATCGGCTTGAGCATGAACAGGTCGCCCTCCACCTCGAAGGGCGAGTACTGGCTGTCCTTGTAGTACGGGTAGTGCCCGCTTTTCTCGTAGAGCGCCACGCGCGCGATGTGCGGCGTGATGACCGGCTCGTAGCCGCGCTCGATCTGCACTTCGCGCAGGAAGCGTTCCAGCAGGTCGCGCAGGATCGCACCGTTGGGCTTCCACAGCGGCAGGCCCTTGCCCACCAGTTGGTTGAAGGTGAACAGGCCAAGCTGCTGGCCGAGCACGCGGTGATCGCGCTTCCTGGCCTCTTCGAGCAGCGCCAGGTACTCCTCAAGCTGCTCGGTCGTCTCCCAGGCCGTGCCGTAAATGCGGGTGAGCATCTCGCGGTTCTCGTCGCCGCGCCAGTAGGCACCCGCCGGGGCCTTGAAGGTGATGCTCAGGGCGTCGGGGTTGATCTCGCGCGTGTTGACCACATGCGGCCCCCGGCACAGGTCTTCAAACGTGTCCTGCGTGTAGGTGCTGATCACCACCGCTTCGTCGGTCTTCTCGCCGTACTCGTCCACGCCGCCGCGCTCCAGGCCGTCAATCAGTTCGAGCTTGTACGGCTGGTCGTGGAACAGGGCGCGCGCCTCGCTGGCGCTGACCTCCTTGCGCACGAAGTCGTGCCCTTCGCGGATGATCTCGCGCATCCGCGCCTCGATCTCGGCCAGGTCTTCGTCGGTCAGGGGGCGCGGCAGGTCGAAGTCGTAGTAGAAGCCGTCTTCGATGGGCGGGCCGATGGCGATCTTGGCCTGGGGGAACCTTTCCAGCACGGCCTGGGCCATGACGTGCGCCGTCGAATGGCGGATGCGGTAGAGCTTGCTGTTCTGATAGCGTTCCATGAGCTTGTCGGTCTTCTCCTGTTAGCTTGCGTTGCTGCTGCGGGCAGGCGCGCGCGTCACAGCTGGGGCGACACGCCCGGCAGCACCAGGCACATCTGAGATGATGAGGCACGTGGGGGATGAGCAGGGATGCTCTGCGCTGACCCCCGCTGCCAGCGCAACGCGGCGCGTCCGGCAGGGATCAGCGCAGAAGGTCCCTACCCGAACCGCCCGGCAGTCGTGCGCGTTCCGGTATCAGTAGGGAGATCGGTCACAGGGCGCTCCTTTCAGCCGGACAGCGACCCGGCTTCGCTGGCAAACTCGACGAAGACGCTCTCGAACACGCCGAGCGCCATCAGGTTGTCCACCACGTCTTCGATGATCTCCGGCGTCAGCTTCTCGACGATGACGTGTGGCGTCTCCAGGGCCAGGAATTGCGTCGGGGCCAGCGCGCCGTTGTGCTGGCGGGCGACATCCAAGCTGAGCTGCATTTCCTGCTGGAGATGCGGCAAGGTGACGAAGTGGGCCAGCCACAGCTTGTTGTCTTCCATCTCCACCAGGACATCCGCGCTGTCGCTGAGCGGGTCGAATCCGATCCTCGGCTCAGGCTCAATCCACACACGTTTGACAAACACGGCTGCGATCCTTACTGTCTCATCCGGCACAGACTCATACCACCATACTACACCGATTACGCCCCAAAAATGAAGACCCCCGCCCAAAGTTGGGGCGAGGGTCACGATCATCCACGCGGTTCCACCCAAGTTCGACAGGGCGCGGCGCAGGGCGGCGCGCTGTCCTCATGGCGGCTGCTAACGGGGCCAACCGGCGTCACTTACTGGGCGCTCAGGGCGCTGTTGGGCGGCGCGCTCACGGGCGGTTTTCCTGGCTCGCCGGATGAGCGGACTTGCAGTCGGCGATCCGCCCTCCCTGGAACCGGAGGTAAGCCAGTACTCGTCCCGATCAACACGTTGGAGGGTATGCGCTTTGCTCTTGTACAGGATACTGGAGGGCACGGTCGCTGTCAAGGCTTATGTGAGGGCGGGTCCACGAACAGCCTGTTGCCAGGGGAGGTCATGACTACTCGGTGAACGCCTCCCCCCTCGATCCCCCTCCAGCGGAGCTAGAGGGGGGACGATCTGGCGGGCGACTCTCCCCTTCCCCTAGCTCGGCTGGGGGAAGGGGCGTTCTGGCAATCGCCCAACAACTTGTCCGTGGACCCACCGGCGCGAAACTGCCTTGCGTCCGGCGCGCAGCGTGTTATGATTTCCCCGATTGGTCGGTGAGTGTCAGTTGACCCCATGAACGATGATCAATGGCCATACCGTTTCTGGCCGCTATCGGTGATCATGGAGGGTTGGTGCCAAAATCACACTCGGTCAGTGCAGAAAGAGAGCCAGACATGACTACGGTTAGCGCAATCAACGTTGAGTCCCTGCTTGGGGCAGACGCCGAGTACCTGCTCGGCCACGTCAGCAAGACCATTCCCAAAGAGATGCTGCACATCCCCGGCCCCAACTGGGTAGACCGCATCTTCTTGCAGTCCGACCGGCCCACCCCTGTGCTGCGCAGTCTCCAACAGTTGTTCGATCACGGACGGCTCGCCGGCACCGGCTACCTGTCCATCCTGCCGGTAGACCAGGGCATTGAACACACGGCGGGCGCATCCTTCGCCCCGAACCCGATCTACTTCGACCCGGAGAAGATCGTCGAGCTGGCTATCGAAGGCGGCTGCAACGCCGTTGCCTCGACGCTCGGCGTGCTGGGGGCGGTTGCGCGCAAGTACGCGCACAAGATTCCCTTCGTGCTCAAGTTCAACCACAACGAGCTATTGACCTATCCGGCCAAGTACGATCAGGTCTTCTTCGCCCAGATCGAGCAGGCTTATGACATGGGCGCGGTCGCCGTGGGCGCGACGATCTACTTCGGTTCCGAGGAGTCGACTCGCCAGATCGTCGAGGTCAGTGAGGCGTTCAAGGTGGCGCACGAGATGGGCATGGCAACCATCCTGTGGTGCTACACGCGCAACTCGGCCTTCAAGCACAACGGCGTGGACTACCACGTAGCTGCCGACCTCACCGGCCAGGCCAACCATCTCGGCGTGACCATCGAGGCGGACATCGTGAAGCAGAAGCTGCCGGAGAACAACGGCGGGTTCAAGGCCATCGGCTTCAGCAAGTACCACGAGAAGATGTACAGCGAGCTAAGCAGCGACCACCCCATTGACCTGTGCCGCTACCAGGTGGCCAACGGCTACATGGGCCGCATCGGTCTGATCAACAGTGGCGGCCCGTCGGGCAAAGACGACCTGGCCCAGGCGGTGCGCACGGCTGTGATCAACAAGCGCGCCGGCGGCATGGGCCTGATCAGCGGGCGCAAGGCGTTCCAGCGCCCGATGAACGAGGGCGTCGAGATTCTGAACGCCATCCAGGACGTATACCTGGATGAGAGCGTGACCATCGCCTAGAGCGTGGTTATCCACTTTCAACCCCTATCCCCCAGCCCCTTTCCCCGCAAGCAGGGAAAGGGGAGCGATTGCCCCTCCCTGCCAGCGGGGAGGGGCCACGGGGTGGGGTCAATGCGCCGCCCATGGCGTTGCGCACTTTCCGCTGCGCCGAGCGCGTGGAGTTCATAACACGTTCCAGGCGAGCACAGACCAGCCTCGCCACGTCGCAGGGGCAGCCAGTGCGCCGCTCCTGTTTGTTTGCGCGGGAGAGACCCCATGCGCGTCAGGTTAAGGCTTTCGGGTGCGTGGTATGGGCACAATGCCCCTCCCCCTGGCCCCCTCCCCGGCCAAGCCAGGGAGGGGGAAAACGCCCCAA
>CAYNHD010000354.1:0-4239 GCA_964396775.1 uncultured Thermoflexus sp.
GGAGTTGGGCGTGTCGCGCCGCCACGGGATGATCCGGCGCGGCGAAGACACGCTAACCCTGGTTGACCTGGGCAGTACCAACGGCACGTTCCTCAACGGGCAGCGGCTGATCCCGCACCAGCCGCGCGTGCTGCGCGATGGGGATGAGGTTCGCATGGGGCGCTTTGTCTTCAATATTTTCTTCCGCTGAGCGAGCGTTGGACTCTGGATACGAGAGGCACACCGTATGCACACGCTGCTGGTTCATATCACCAACGAAGAGCCAATCCTGGTGGAGGTCGAGGCGCTGCCCGCGCCGTCAGACCAGGCGATTGTCTGCCTGCACCCGCGCCGGCGCGATGGGCGCGAGGTACACTATGTGCTGCCAGAGGTGCAGACGATTATCCTGCCCTGGCATCGCATCAGCTTCATTGAGGTGATGCCCAGCGGGCAGGAAGAGGAGATCATCAGCCCCTTCGCGGTCTGATCAGTGGAGGGTCGGAAAATGGTCAGCAAACCGCCGCGCGCTCTCCCGCGCGATGCCAAACGAATCCTGGTGGTGGACGATGAGCCGCGCATGATCGGCTTCATCCGCATGAACCTGGAGCTAGAAGGCTACCAGGTGTTGGAAGCGCACACCGGCGTTCAGGCCCTGGAGATGATTCGCACGCAACTGCCAGACCTGGTGCTGCTCGACGTGATGATGCCCTCGCTGGACGGCTTTGAGACGCTGCGGATGCTGCGCGAGTTTTCCAGCGTGCCAGTGATCATGCTCACGGCGAAGGGCGAAGAGGACGACAAAGTGTATGGGCTGGAGCTTGGCGCTGATGACTATGTGACCAAGCCGTTTGGCTCGCGCGAACTATCCAGCCGTGTGCGCGCCGTGCTGCGCCGGGCCGAGATGCCGAGCACGTCGCCCGACCAGGCCATCCTCAAGATTGACGAGCGTCTGAGCGTGGATTTCAACCGGCGCGAAGTCATCGTCAACGGCGAGCACATCAAGCTGCGCCCCACCGAATACCGGCTGCTGTACCACCTGATTGAAAACGCTGGTTGGACGGTGCCACACGAGCAACTACTGGCCAAAGTGTGGGGCTATGAGTACCGCGACGAGACGCACTACGTCCGCCTGTACGTCAACTACCTGCGCGAGAAGATCGAGGACGACCCCTCCAACCCCAAATACATTCTGACCGAGCGCGGCGTCGGCTACCGCTTCGTAGACTTCAGGCGCGGCGAGGTATAGCCAACGTCTGGCCTCACCCCCCGGCCCCCTCTCCACCACGTGGAGAGGGGGAGTAAGCATGGAGCTAAGTCCCCTCTCCGCGTGTGATACTGTTGGCGAAATGCCTCCGTAGGGGCGTATTGCTATACGCCCCTACGGGGGCGCCAGAGCAGCGCCCCTACGAAACCGGCGCGCGCTTGGTTCGCCAACAGTATCGCGTGTGGAGAGGGGATTAAGGGGTGAGGTAAATCGTAGCGCAAGCCTTTCCACATGGTCTCCGAACCACAACGGCGTAGGGGAAAGGCCAGGCGCAGCGCGGCCAGAGGGAGAGGTCAATGGCTCACACGTCTGGCTCGTCCGTGCGCCCCCTTGCCAGAACGTCCAGCGCGATCTGGGCCGACTTCTGCTGCGGCGCAGTCCAGCCCTCTTCCGTCGTCATGCGCACCAGGTGCGCGTGGACGGCCCGCTGTTCGCGGCGAGAAAGCGCGGCCCAGGCGGCGAGAATTAGCTCCTTGCGGCGGCTGAGCAGGCCATCCCAGAGAAACTCCAGATCATCCATACGTGCCCTCTTCTGCTGATGATGCCTTCAAGCCCCCGCCGCGCATGGCTCTGTTCTGATCTCTGCGATCACTCGCCGGGCGGCTCGGCGAGCGCGCTGTGCTGCGCTTCGTGGGCGATGGCCGCGCGCACGAACTCGCGGAACAGGGGGTGCGGGTTGTTGGGCCGGCTCTGGAATTCTGGGTGAAACTGGCTGCCCACCATGAAGGGGTGGTCTTTGAGTTCCATGATCTCGACCAGCCGCCCGTCAGGACTCAGACCGCTGAGCCACGCGCCGTGTGCGGTGAACTGCTCGCGGTAGCGGTTATTGAACTCGAAGCGATGGCGGTGCCGTTCCTGGATGACTCCGGCCTGGTAGGCGGCAGCCGCTTTGGAGCCGGGAGCCAATGCGCAGGGGTAGGCACCGAGGCGCATCGTCCCGCCCAGGTTGGCGACGTTGTGCTGGTCGGGCATCAGGTCAATGACGGGGTGGGCACACGTCTTGTCGTACTCCGTGCTGTTGGCGTCTTCCAGGCCGAGCACGTTGCGCGCGAATTCGATGCACATCACCTGCATTCCCAGGCAGAGGCCCAGGTAGGGGGTGCGGGTTGTGCGGGCAAAACGGGCGGCCAGCACTTTCCCTTCGACGCCCCGGTAGCCAAAGCCGCCGGGGACGACGATGCCACTCACCCCCTCCAGCAAGTCCCAGTGCCTGTTCTTCTCCAGATCGCCCGAAGGCACCCATACGATCTCGACCTTGCGATCCTGGGCGACAGCGGCGTGCAGCAGGGCCTCCTTGACGCTCATGTAAGCGTCGTGCAACTCAACGTATTTGCCGACGATGGCGATGCGCAGCGGCCTGTTGACCTGGCGCATACGCGCCACCATCTGCCGCCAGGCGTCCAGGTCGGGGGGCGAGGCGGGCAGGTGCAGGTATTCGACGATGAAATCGCCCAGGCCGGCGTCTTCGAGCACCAGCGGCACGTCGTAGATGTTGTCGGTGGTCTCCAGGGGGATGACGGCGCGCGCCTCGACATCGCAGAAAAGAGCGATCTTGCCGATCAAATCCTGGCTGACCGGATGATCGGTGCGGGCGATGATCACCTGCGGCTGAATGCCGATGCCGCGTAGCTCGCGCACGCTGTGCTGGGTGGGCTTGGTCTTTAGCTCACCGGTCGCGCCGATGTGGGGCAGGAAGGTGACGTGGACGTAAAGCGTGTTGTCGCGCCCCACGTCGGTGCGCAGCTGGCGGATCGCTTCCAGGAACGGCTGGCCCTCGATGTCGCCGACCGTGCCGCCGACCTCCACGATCACCACGTCGGGGTTGCTCTCCTGGCCGACCAGGGCGATGCGCCGCTTGATCTCGTTGGTGATGTGGGGGATGACCTGGATGGTGCCGCCGAGGAAATCGCCGCGCCGCTCTCTGCCGATGACCTCGGCGTAGATTTGGCCGGTGGTCACGTTGCAGGTGCGATCCAGGGCCTCGTCGGTGAAACGCTCGTAGTGTCCCAGGTCAAGATCGGTCTCGGCCCCGTCCACTGTGACGAAGACTTCGCCGTGCTGGTAAGGACTCATTGTGCCGGGGTCTACATTCAGGTACGGGTCGAGCTTCTGAATGGCCACCTTCAGCCCGCGCGCTTTCAGGATGCGGCCAATGGCTGCCGCCGTGACCCCTTTGCCCACCGAACTCACCACGCCACCCGTGCAGAAGATGTACTTAGGCATTAGCCGTCCTGCCCCTTCTTTGGCTGCTCAAAAGAGCGGCGGGGAGACTGCGGCGTTGCCGTCTCGCTCCCCGCTCCCTTAGCGTTGACGATTCTGTGAACGGTGCGGCGGCGAGCCGCCGGTCACACCAGTTTCGCCAGGTCATTAGCCGTCCGCTTCATATCCAGAAAGACCAGACCCAGCTTGGCGCTGTCGCGGACGAGCGCCGTCAGGACGGCCTCTTCCCCGATAGCCATCAGAATGACATAGCCGCTGTCCCCGCGCACGTACACCTGGTCGAGCGTGCCCCGTCCCAGTTCGCCGGCAATGCGCTCGCCGAGCGAGAGCATCGCCGCAGACATGGCCGACACGCGGTCTTCTTCGGCGTCGGAGGGCAGGGCCGAGGCCATGATCAGCCCGTCCACGCTGACGATGGCCGATGCCTCGATGTCGGTGGTGGCGGTCTGAAGCTCGCGCAGGCGGTCTACCATTAGCTCGGTCCGCGAACGCGCCATGAGTGTGCTCCTTTCGGGCCGTGCAACGCGCCAGTGGCGGGGCATCGCGCCGTCGCGCGGTTCACTTTACGCCACCATTCTACTGCGCTGTGCGCGGCTTGCCAAAGGGGTCCACGAACAAACCTGTGCCAGGGGAGGTCATGACTGCTCGGTGAACGCCTCCCCCCTCAATCCCCCCTCCAGCCGAGCTAGAGGGGGGACGATCTGACAGGCAATTCTCCCCTTCCCCTAGCTTGGCTGGGGGAAGGGGCCGGGGGATAGGGGCGTTCTGGCAATCGC
>CAYNHD010000355.1:0-4231 GCA_964396775.1 uncultured Thermoflexus sp.
CCCGTAGGGGCGTATTGCAATACGCCCCTACGGACCTCCCCCAGCCCGGCGCTGGCGTGCCGCGTCGCCCTCACATTGCCAGGGTGAGCATCAGCAGGTCGTCTGCGCCGCCGAGATCGTGGCCGCTGACCATGCGCACCCGCGTGTGCACGATGCGCAGCCCGGCGACGAGCGCCGATTCCAGCAAGGCGAACTGCCGCCCATTGACCGGCAGCACCAGCCCCATCTGGCCCAGGCGCTCGGCGTAGACCTGCATCTCGCTCAGGTAGCGTGGCCAGTGCTCCGCCGCGTGGGGCAGGCAGGCCGCTGCCTCGACGGTGAGGTGCGTCTGCATCCCTTCCAGGCGGCGCGGCTTGTGGCGCAGCACGGCGAAAGCGACCGCCTCTCCGTCTTCGCGCCAGACGAGCGTGCGCCCCGCTTCTTCGTCGTCCAGCCAGCGCGCTGCCGGGGTGGGATCGAGGCCGGGAGCCAGCCGCCCGGCGACCTCGCGCATTGCGCCGCCGCCGTCCCAGACCTCGAAATGCGTGCTCTCGGCGGCGCGCACTTCGCCCTGGAGCAGGCAGGTCAGGGTGCGCGGTTGCAGGCCCAGCCGCGCGTAGAGCGCGATGTTCTTGCCGCTCTCCGGCATCGTCTCCAGGGCGAGCGTCTGGCAGCCGGCCTGGCGCAGCAAGTCCAGCCCGGCGGCGGTCACCGCCCGCCCCAGGCCGAGACCCTGGCTCGCCGGGGTGACGCCCAACGTGCCCAGCCAGCCGAGCGTCCCCCACACATGCGTGAAGCAGTAGCCGACCACACGCCCTGGCGGGGACTCGACCACCACACCCGGATAAGGGCGGCGCACGGCGGCGTTCAGGTTTTCGGGCGTGCGCAGGCGCAGCGGGCGTGCCAGGCGACGCTGCTGGCGGCGATACAGCTCGAAGGCGTCGCGGTCAATCTGCGCCACGGCCTTCAGATCGGCGGGCGTCATGACGCGCGTGCGATAGGGGGGAAACTCGCGTAGTTCGTCGGGCAGCACGGGCACGGTGCGCGACCTCGAGGGTAGAGGGTGGTTGGTTATTGGTTATTGGTGATTGGTGATTGGTTGTTGGTTGTCAGTTGGAGGTGATCAGTGATCAGTTTTCAGTGATCAGGTAGACGCGCTGCCCTGCGATCTCCCTTGAGGATCGCTGCTCGCTGATTGTATTGAGAGTGCACAGCGATCACACCCTGACTACCAACCACCAATAACCAAGAACCAATAACCAAAGACCTATCTCGCCCATTGTGAGCCAGGTGCGCCGCTCACGCAAGCGCGCGGACGCGCTCGCGCACCCAGGTGTAGCGCCGCGCGCGCTGCGCCAGCAGGTCGGGCGGCGGGTCGGCCACGCCGGTCACCTCCAGGGCGAACGAGGCCGCGACCGCGCCGTAGCAGGCCGCTTCCACCAGGTCGCCGGTTTCGACCCAGCCGGTGAGAAACGCCCCGCAGTAGGTGTTGCCCGCGCCGGTCTGATCCACCACCTGGGCGACGGGCACGGCGGGCACGTGCAGCAGGGCGTCCTGCCCGCGCGCCCCCACCAGCGACCCCTCCGCGCCCAGCCGCAATGCGACGATCCGCGCGCCGTCGTCCAGCATGGCCCGCACCAGCGCCACCGGATCGTCGAAGCCATAGACGAGCGCCGCTTCCAGGTGATTGGGCGACACAATGTCCGCGCTCGCCAGCGCCGCGCGGAACTCCGCGTCGTAGCCCGGCACCATGATCTGTTGCAGCGGCTCCCACAGCAGCGTCGCCGCCGGGAAGCGCGCTCGCCAGACGGCAAGCTGGGCCGCGTCGCGCAGCAGGTAGACGCCCCGCGCCTGGCCGTAGACGGGGGGAAGCTGGTCGGGGAGCGGCTCGTAGACGAACGGATCGAGCGTGTCCACGCGCCATACCTCGGTTCGTTTGCCATCCCACTCGAACAACTGCCAGGCGCGCGCCTGCGGCAGGTCGCGCAGGACGAGGCCGCGCGTGTCGAAGTCGCGCGCTAGGCGACGGCGCGCCTGTGGCGGCAGATCGCGCCCGGCGCAGGCGAAGAGTCCCGCACGCTGGCCCCAGATCAGCATCCCGGCGGCAGCGTGCGAGACTCCGCCGCCGAGCACGCCCATCTGCGTCCGGCCATCGGGGTGCACGATGTCGTCAATGATGATCCCGCCCACGCACAGGTAGGCGGGCGCGGCGTTGGGGGTGCGCGTCACCGGGTTTGCTCCGCAAAAAGGTTGTCGGTTGTCAGTCTTCGGTTGTCAGTTGTCAGTGATCAGGTGTCAGTTTTCCCAATACAGCAAACTGATCACTGATGACTGAAAACTGACTACCTATACCAATGAAACGGCCCCCGCCCGCGCCTCGTCCAGGCGACGGGCGTAGTCGCGCGGGTCGGGGAGCGACGGCGGCAGGCCGATCTGCTCGACCAGATACGAAGCGGCGGCGCTGGCGTGACAGGTTGCCTCCCCAATCCCCTCATCCAGCCGGGCCAGCAACGCCCCGCAGAAAGCGTTGCCCGCGCCGACTGTATCCACAACCGCCGTCTGCACGGCGGGCACGTGCACGCCGCGCCCCGCCCGCAAGTCCCACACGTCCGCGCCGTCCGGCCCGCGTCGCAGCGCTAACACGCGCCCGCCCAACGCGCGGAAGCGGGCGAGCACGGCGTCCGGCTTCGTCTCGCCGGTGATGCGCGCCGCCTCATCCCAGGTGGGCGAGAAGACGGCGCACGCCGTCAGCAGGTCGCGCAGCGCGTCATCGCTCAGCGGGCGCTGCGGCGCGCGGAACGGCTCCAGGCTGACGGTGCGCCCCTTCTCCGTCAACTCAGCGGCGAAGGCAGCGACTCCCGGCTCGTCCGGGTGAATTCCCCAGTGGAAGCGGCGCGCGGCCCGGTACGCCTCCGGCAGGACATTCCAGCGCCGCGCAAGCTGCACGCCGAGCGTCTCCGTCGGCACGCGCCAGACCTGCGTCCGTCGCCCGTCGGACTCGGTCACCTGCCAGGCGCGCGGCGTCGGCAGGTCGGCGACGCGCACGCCGCTCAGGGCAACGCCCGCCGCGCGCAGCGGCGCAAGGATCGCCGCGTCCAGGTCGGCTCCCACGCCCGCCACCAATCCGACTGTGGCACCGGAGCCGAGCGCAGCGGCCATACCCCAGGCGGTCTGCGCGCCGCCCCCGCCGAGCACGCCCATGTGCGTCGTGCCGTCGGGCAGCACGATGTCATCCAGGATGAGGCCGAAGGTCACGCAGTCAATCACACCACGAACTCCAGCTGTCAGCTATCAGCGATCAGCCATCAGCGAATAGCTCTCAGAGCGGCAGAGAGCGGTGGCCCTTACCGCCTGGCAGCCGCTGATCGCGGATTGCCGCAAGCCACGAGACAGGCAGCT
Source organism: uncultured Thermoflexus sp. (assembly GCA_964396775.1). GTDB lineage: Bacteria > Chloroflexota > Anaerolineae > Aggregatilineales > Aggregatilineaceae > UBA2029. Next base: position 3,379 of record CAYNHD010000355.1, read on the forward strand.
AGTTCTCGCTGACCGCCGGCTGCTGGCCGCTGATGGCCCCGGCGATCTGCGCCCCGACGCGGGCGTTGTTGATCAGGGCGGCGATGTTGGCCTGCTGCGAGCGCCCGCCGGTCAGTTCCAGCACTTTGGCCAGCACGAAGGGCGTCACCGCCTTGCCATGCACGCCGGCCTGCTCGGCCTGGCGCGTGGCCTCGGCGATGGCCCGCTCCGCTTCGTCGGCGGGCAGTGCGTCCGCCTGCGGCACGGGCACTGTCACCAGCGTGCCGTGCCCCAGGCCCAGCCGCCTGCGCGCGGCGACGATGGCCGCGACCTGCTGCGGCGTGTCCACGCGCTGGTCAACGGGCAGCCCGCTCGAACGGCTGTAGAAAGCGGGCAGCGTGTCGGTGCCATAGCCGAGAATGGGCACGCCCTGCGTCTCCAACACTTCGAGCGTCAGCGGCAGGTCGAGGATGGACTTGGCCCCGGCGCAGACGACCGTGACCGGCGTGCGCCCTAACTCGATCAGGTCAGCGGACACGTCTTGCGGGTGCCCGCGATGCACCCCGCCGATGCCGCCGGTGGCGAAGACCTCGATGCCGGCGCTGTGGGCGACGATCATCGTGCCGGCGACGGTGGTCGCGCCGTGCGCGCCCAGCCCGACGACAATGGGCAGGTCGCGGCGCGAGCATTTGCGCACCCCCGCCTGGCCCAGCCCGGCCAGCAACTCGATCTGCGCGGCGCTCAGCCCGACGGTGATGCGCCCGTCGAGCACGGCGATGGTCGCCGGGATAGCGCCCTCGGCGCGGATGGCCTCCTCCATCGCCAGCGCCGTCTCGACGTTGGCCGGGTAGGGGAAGCCGTGCGTGATCAGCGT
>CAYNHD010000356.1:0-4222 GCA_964396775.1 uncultured Thermoflexus sp.
GACTTCCGCCAACATGCACTAGGCAGGCCCTTGCCCCCACCCGCGCAGGTGGTCAATCGGCGCGCGCGGCGCTATGCTTTGAAGATAGCGCCACCTGATGAGGAGCTGTTCTGTAGAGATCATGCTACGTGTGTTCATCGGTCTGGGACTCGCCGCTGCGCTCATTACAGCCGCGCTGCCGCTCTCTGTCGCCGCCCGGCAAGCCGAGAATCCCCCGGATGGCCCGCCCTTCCTGTTCCCGCTGGCCGGGCCGCCCGGCCCCAACACCTGGCTCTACGAGCAACACTACGGCAACACCGTCGAGGCGTTCAACTTCGGCGACGGGTGGTACATGCACGGCCAGGGGCTGCATTTCGGGCTGGACATTGAAACGCCGTGCGGCACGCCCGTGCGGGCCATTGCCGATGGGGTGGTGACTTACGTGGACGCGGAAGGCTGGGGGGCCGGGCCGCACAGCCTGGTGCTGGTTCACCCTGGCACGGGACTCGCCTCGTTCTACGGGCATTTGCTGCGCCAACCACCGTTCGTGCGCGGCGATACGGTCAAGCGCGGCGAGGTGATCGCTCTCAGCGGCGACCCCGACCTGTCGTGCCGCTCGCGCCCGCACCTGCACCTGGAAATCCGCCTCGATCACTACCAGACGGCGCTCAGCCCGCTGTCCTTCTTCGACATGAACTGGCACATGCTGGCCAGCATCGGCCCCCAAGAGCACCGTTTCCAGCAAGACCTCAGCGCCCCCTTCCGCTGGATGACGCTGGAAACGCAGCCGGCGGTGCGCTTCAGCGCCAACATCCTCAACAACTACCAGCAGCCCTGGCCGCCCAAGCTCGAACAGCAGCCGCCGGAGAGTGCCGCGCCCGCCCGACGCCTGCCCGTGCTGCCCTCTGCCGTACAGGTGACGCGCACGCCCGTCTCGCTGAGTGGGTGGAATGTGGGCGCGTGGTGGTACGGCGACGATCTCCAGGCGGTCTACGTGCTCGACGCGCTGCCCGGCGGGACGGCTGTTTTCCGCCAGCCGCTCGACGGATCGCCGCGCCAGCCGGTCGAGGAGACTCTGCCCGCCTACCGCTCGCCGGATGGCAGCATCCGCATCGAGCGCGGCAGCGCGGTGGCCCGCCTCACCCGCCTGAGCGACGGGGCGCAGTGGGAGGTGACGACGGGCGGCGCCTATCCCGCTGTGTCGCCGGACGGGACGCGCCTGCTGTGGCAGGTGGTTTACGGCGAGACCGTGCCGGGGATGCCGGAGCCGGGCGTGCGCGCCTGGGTGAGCGGGCTGGATGGCCGCGACCCGCGCCTGGCCTACAGCGGCGGCGGGCGCGTGCAGTGGCTCGACGATCACCGCCTGCTGGTCAGCCGGCGCATCAACTACACCGCGGAGACGCAGCTTTCCATCATTGATCTGAACGCCGAGAGGCCGGAACCGGTGTTGTTGGGTGAGTACACCAATCTGCGCGACGTGCAGGTAGCGCCCGGCGGCGGGACCATCGCCTTCTACCTGCCCTTCCAGGAGAATCCGGCGGACAGCGGCGTGTACGTCCAGCGCACGACGCCGGGATCAGTGGCACGCAAGCTGCCCTTCTTCGGCGCGTACCGCTGGCGCGACGAACGCTGGCTCTATACACTCAGCTTTGACGCGGGCCAGGACGCGCACGCGCTGGGCCTGGCCGACGCCCTCACCGCGACGCACCGCTGGTTGACCGACCCGGAGACGCTGCCCCTTCGCGTGGCGAACGGCGATTGGAGCGTCTCGCCGGACGGGACGCGCATCGTCTACATAGACCCGGAGGATTACGGGCTGTACCTGCTGGAGTTCGCGGCGGGCGAGGCATGCTCATCGTGCGCGCACGCGCCGGTTGGCTTCCCCCAGATCACGATCAGCAGCCGCCCACCGGCGGCGCAGCCCTGAACGGCGGGATTGCGGATTGCGAATTGCGAATTGAAAAATTCTTTCCACACGTAGGGGGGAGTCGGTGGGTGAGATTGTTGGGGCGTATGGCAAACGCCCCAGGGCGTACAGAGCAGCGCCCCGACGCGGACAAATTCACGGGTAGACCCTGAGCGAGCCACATAGGAAAGGAGATGCCATGTCCTCCGCACCCCTCAGCCGCAGCGCGCAGCGCGTCCAGGACGCCCTGACCGCGCTCGGCTTCAGCATGGGGCAGGTCGTCGAGCTGCCCGCCACCACGCGCACCGCCGCCGAAGCTGCCGCCGCCATCGGCTGCACCGTCGCCCAGATCGCCAAATCGCTGGTCTTCAAGGGCGCGCAGTCGGACGCGCCGGTGCTGGTCATCGCCAGCGGGGCCAACCGCGTGGACACGGCCCTCGTCGCTGGGGCGCTTGGCGAGCCGCTGGCCAAAGCCGACGCCGATTTTGTGCGCGCTCAGACCGGCTTCGTCATCGGCGGGGTGCCGCCTGTCGGCCACGACCGCCCGCTGCGCACCTTCATTGACCAGGACTTGCGCCAGTTCGACGTGATCTGGGCGGCGGCGGGCACGCCCAACGCCGTCTTCCGCCTGACGCCCGCCGACCTGGAGCGGATGACCGGCGGGGAGGTCATCCGCGTGACATGACGCGCCGCTCCGCTCCGCCCATGCTGTTCTTGTGGGGGCTGGCCCTGGCGCTGGCCCTGGCTGGCGCTGCCCGCGCCCAGGACGCCACGCCGATCCCCACGCCCACGCCGGTCAGCGCGCGGGAGATCGCGCCAGCAGCGCCGGTCGCGCCGTCTGCACCAACGCCGACGCACCCGCCCGACGGGGCCATCGAGCGCCTGACGTTGCTCCACGTCACGCCGCACAGCGCCTACTACGCGCTCACCTATTGGAGCGACGGGCTGCGCGTGACCGGCTTCCTGGGCCGGCCCACCTCGCCCGGCCCGCACCCGACGATCATCCACAACCGGGGCGGCTATGACGGCGTGGGCGCGCTGACCGGCATCGAGATTGTGCCCTGGGTCGAGGCCGGATACGTCGCCGTCGCCTCGCAGTACCGGGGCAACGCGGGCGGCGAGGGCCATGAGGACTTCGGCGGGGCGGACGTGCACGACGTGACCGCGCTGATCCCCTTGCTGCGGGGCCTGCCCTTCGTGGACGGCGAGCGGATCGGCATGTTCGGCGGGTCGCGCGGGGGGATGATGACCTTCCTGGCGCTCAAGGCCCAGGCATTGGCGGGGGACGACGCGATCAAGGCGGCGGTGACGGTCGGCGCGATCAGCGACCTGGCCCGCTGGGATCGCGAGCGCGGCGGGACGCTGGCGGGGGAACTGTGGCGGCCCCTCGTCGGCGCGACGCCCGCCGAAGCGCCGGCCCTGTTCGCCGAACGCTCCGCCGTCCAGTGGCCGGAACTGATCACCGTTCCCCTCCTGCTGCTGCATGGCGAGGCAGACCGCGAGGTTTCTCCGCAGCAGACGCGCCTGTTGGCCGAAGCCCTGCGCGAAGCGGGCGCACCGGTCGAGGTGATCCTCTACCCCGGCGGCGACCACGCCCTGACCGCCCAACACGGCGGCGTGCCGGACGCGCTGGCCTGGTTCGCGCAGTATCTCGGAGACGACGACGTGGATCGCTCCTTTGCGGCGCACGAGCCGGCCATTGCCGCCGTCTCGACGTGGTTCCTGGCGCGGGGGGAGTAAGGAGGAAGGGGGAGACTTCCGAAGTCTGTGGAGACTTCGGAAGTCTGGTGCGCAGGGCGCGCCGACCTTGACGGCCCGCCGCGCAGCATGGTACAATGCCCGCCGTGTTGCGCCCCCATCGTCTAGGGGACCAGGACGTGGCCCTTTCAAGGCCAAGACGGGAGTTCGAATCTCCCTGGGGGCACACAGCCAGCGGCGAACGGTCGCTGGTTTTTTTATTGGGAAGCCCGCGAGTCTGGACACGGGCTGCCAGAGTATGCTATGCTGGTAACACGCATGAGTGAGTCTACCGCGTAAATGCCTTCCAGGGCACTTGCGCTACGAGCGCGTACTCTCAGCACCTTTGGTGCTTGCGGATTCTCACTCATGCGCTTTGTTTTGCGCCCGCACCAATTGGCCTCGCTGCCGGGCGCGTAGGGGCGTATTGCGTTACGCCCCAGGTGCACCAGGTTAGAGCTTCTGGGCGCGCGGCACGGACGGAATGCCCCTGGCCCCCTCCCCGGCCAAGCCAGGGAGGGGGAAAATGTCCTATCCGGCGGTCAAAGAGGCCGTTTGAGAGGTATCTTTACCCCCATCCCCGGCCCTTCCCCCGCAAGC
>CAYNHD010000357.1:0-4202 GCA_964396775.1 uncultured Thermoflexus sp.
CCCCCGCCCCCTTCTCCCTCCAGGGGGAGAAGGGGAGCAAGGCACAGGCTTTCCCCTCGCCCCATTGAGGGGGAGGGGGGCAGGAGTGAGGGGGGTTGCGCACGCTCTCTCAGAGACGCCTTGTTCGGTGGGTGTCCGTAGGCGTGTATTGCCATACGCCCCTAGGGGCGCGGCAGCGTAGTCTGCAGGGGGTAAACGTTGGCGACGCGCTAAGACAGGGTGATGGCGGACAGGACCGACCATGAAAGAGCGACGCATCCTTCCCTTTCAAGGCTGGCGGCTGGTTCTCTTCCAGGCCATTGTCGTCTTCTCGCTGATGATCCTGGTCATTCGCACGGGCGAGCTTCAGTTCATGCGCGGAGACCAGTTCGAGCGAGATGCGCGCGAGAACCGCCTGCAGATCGCGCTGCAACCCGCGCCGCGCGGCGCGATCCTCGACCGCAACGGGATCCCCTTGGCCAAGAACGACCCGGCCTACAACATTGCCATTACCCCGGCAGAACTGCCCGATGACCCGGCGGCAGTGCTGGCTGTGTACAACCGCGTGTCGGCGCTGGTGGACGTGCCCGCCACGCGCAGCATGGCCGACGCTGCGGGGCGCAGCGACGAGCGCAGCCTGGAAGAGATGGTGCGCGAGGGCGAGGGTATTGCGCCGTTTCGCCCGGTCGTCGTTGCAACGGACGTGCCCTACGAGGTGATGGCCCAGGTGCTGGAGCAATCGGAATTGCTGCCGGGCGTGTCGGTGCAGGTGGCGTCGGTGCGCGAATACCCCACCGGCGCGACAACGGCGCACGTGATCGGCTACCTGGGGCCGATTGGCCCGGAAGAGGAGTTGCGCCTGCGCGAGTTGGGCTATGACCCGGCCTTTGACCGCATCGGCTACGCGGGCATAGAGGCGTACTTCGAGACGGAGCTGGCCGGGACGCGCGGCACCGAAACCTGGATCGTGGACGTGGCCGGCGAGCGCCTGACGCTGGTGGATGAGGTCAAGCGCGTGCCGGGCAAGAGCGTGCAACTTACGCTCGACCTGGCCTTGCAGGAAGCCGCTCAGGAGGCGCTCACCCGGCGGATCAACATCATCAACGCCGAGGCGCAGCGCCTGGTCACCCAACAGGGCGTGGTCATTGCCATGGACCCGCGCAACGGCGAGGTGCTGGCCATGGTCAGCTGGCCCACCTACGACAATGCGCGCTTCGCCCGCGCCATTGACGGCGCATACTACTTCGACCAGTTCGACGACCCGCTGCGCCCGCTGGTCAATCACGCCATCAGCGCCCTCTACCCGCCTGGCTCGGTGTGGAAGATGATCACGGCCATCGGGGCGCTGGAGGAGGGCGTCATCGCGCCGGAGACGTTCCTCTTCTGCCCTGGGCGGCTGGTCTTGCCCGACCAGTACGCGCCGCTCGATGTCAGCCGGGGGCAGACGTTCGTCTGCTGGCTGCGCAGCGGACACGAGCGCGTGGACATGCTCAAGGGGATCGCGCAAAGCTGCGACGTATACTTCTACCAGATCGGTGGCGGCAACCCCGACATCAGCCCGGTGAGTCTGCGCCCCGGCGGGCTGGGCATCTTCGACCTGTACCGCTGGGCGACGGCGTTCGGCATCGGTTCGGAGTTGGGCATCCAACTGCCTGGTGAGCTGGCCGGGCGTATGCCGGAGAGCCAGTGGAAGCGCCGCAACTACGGCCAGAGCTGGTCCACCGGCGACACCTACAACGCCGCTTTCGGCCAGGGCTACGTGACTGTGACGCCACTGCAGCTCATCAGCGCGATAGCGGCTGAGGCCAACGGCGGCACGCTCTACCAGCCGACCTTCGTCAAGAACCTGCAAGACTCCAACGGCAACATCCTGCAGGAGTTCGAGCCAGCCGTCGCGCGCACGCTGATCATGCCGCAGGACGATCTGCCCGTCCTGCTGCTGCAAGAGGATATGCTCATCCAGGGCGAAAACAGCCTGGTCTGCCGCTGCGAGGAGTCCAGCGAGTGGTACGATCCCGACCAGTGCAACCCGGACACGTACCGCGCCCAGTACGACCGCGACCCGAACCCGGACGACGATGTGACCGACATCGTGGAATACCGGGTGAACGTGCCCTACGGCTACACCTTCAACGCGGGCGTGTGCGACCAGTTGGAGTTCGAGAGCCTAGGCCGCGAGAGCCTGGTGCAACGCCAGCACCCTTACTTCCCGCCCTTTGCCACCGAGTGGTCTATAGACTGGATGCAGCGCGGAATGCGCGAGGCCGTGCTGACCGGCACGGCGTCCACTGCCGCGCTGCCCTATGTCAACGTGGCTGGCAAGACGGGCACGGCGGAATACTGTGACGACCTGGCCTTCCCGCTGGGGCTGTGCGTGCCTGGCAACTGGCCGGCGCACGCCTGGTACGTGGGCTACGCGCCCTACGAAGACCCCGAAGTGATCGTCCTGGCGTTCGTCTACAACGGTGGTGAAGGCTCAGCGGTCGCCGCGCCGATAGTTAAAGAGGTGCTGGACGCCTACTTCAAGCTCAAGTCGCAGCGTGGCGGGTAATGGATCAGACTTCCAAAGTCTCTGGCAGACTTCGGAAGTCTTGCCTCCGGTGGATACGGCGCTGCCAGCAGACCCGTCACGATCCTGTCTGGTGGGCGGCCTGCCACGCCTCGCTGATCGTCCGGTTGGTGGGCACCGCCTGTAAGAAGCGCGCGCGCTCGGCCTCGCCCAGGCCCTCCGACTGGCGCTGCAACAGCGTGTGCGCTGCGTCGAGCAAGTCGGCGGCGATCTCCTCCTGGCGCATGGCGTGCAGCGCCCGGTAAGCCGTCCAGTAGACGCGCAACGGCTCGTCCAGCCGGGTGGGGCCGTGCTCGCTGAGGTGATGCAGTACCTCCTCGACCAGCGCGTAGGCGGCGACAGCCTGGCCCTGAGCCAGCATCACCCGCGCGACGCCCGCCGTCGCCTCGACTGCCTCGGCCCGCGCGTACAGCGCGCGCCAACGCTCGACCGCCGTTCCATAGGCGGCCAGGGCTGCGCCCCAGTCCTTGCGCGCCTCGTGCAGCAGGCCCAGGAAGTGCTGCGCCTGCCCCGCGCCCCAGTTGTCCACCTTCTGCGCGCTGAGCAACACCGCCTCATCGAGCAGCGCCGCCGCCCCCTCGAAGTCGCCTTGCTCCGTGCGCACTGCGCCCAGGCACGCCCGCGCCGTGATCTCGCCGCCCGATAGCTCCCACTCCTGGGCGACGAGGATGGCCGCGCAGTGATCGTCCGCTGCCGCCGCGTAGTCGCCCAGCCGCCGGTAGACGCTGCCCCGCACGTTGCGCGCGGCGACCTCCCCAGGGCCGCGCCCCAGCCGCGCCCAGACCTCAATCGCCGCCGTCAGCATGGGCAGCGCCCGCGCGTAGCGCCAGGCGGCGGCGGTTTGCACGCCCTGGCTGTTGGCTTTGGCCGCGACGGAGTCCAGCCGTTCGCGCGTGGCGGGATCGGCGAGGTCGGCCAGCTCCAGCGAGACGACGAGCTTATCCCACCAGGGGCCTCTCATACCGAGACTGCCTCTCGGAGCACCCGCTCGCGAAAGCGCGTCTTGAGACCGCGCACAGTGACCACATCCACGCGGCAATTGAGTAGCGCCTCCAATTCGAACTGCATCCCACCCAGGTCGAGCAGCGATCTGCCGGGTTCTAACTCTACGAGGAAATCAATGTCACTCGCTGCGTCAGCTTCCCCATGAGCGACCGAGCCGAAAACCCACACCTGCCGCGCGCCGTATCTGGACGCGATTTGCAGAATATCCCCGCGTTTTAGCTTCAGCAGTTCCTCAAGTGTCATGCTCCGGCTTCCTTCTTTTGCTCATGCACTGCCCTCCGTTCACAAGCGACGCACGACTCCTGTGGGGACACGACGGCAGATTCTTCTTGACAGCTAAGAACATCCGTTCTATGATGAACATACTGTCCCCGTTGAATGCAGAAGGCTTTCCGTGATCACCGCGGCCATCAGCCATAATATTATCCTGGCTGTCTCCGATCTCGACAAGGCGCGCGCCTTCTACGAGTGCATCTCACGATGGGGGCGAAATGCCTGAACCGCAGAGGCGCAGAGGACGCGGGGAAGAACTAGCGCCCTCTCCAACCTATCTTTTCTCTGCGCTCTCTGCACCTCGGCGGTGATCTTTTGCCCCATGTCATGATCGCCACTAAACTCCCCACAATGATCGGAACGAAAATCCCCACCC
>CAYNHD010000358.1:0-4189 GCA_964396775.1 uncultured Thermoflexus sp.
GCCATGCCGTGCAGCCAGCCCGCACACAGCGCCGCGTCGAACGGCGCGAGTCCCTGGGCCAGCAGCCCGGCGATGGCCCCGGCCAACACGTCGCCCGTCCCGGCGCTGGCCAGCGCAGACGTGGCGAACGGCTCGACAGCCGTCCGTCCATCTGGCGCGGCGACGACGGTGAACGCTCCCTTGAGCACAACCACGCAGTTCCACTCAGCGGCTTTGGCCTGGGCCAGCGGGATGCGGTTGGCCTGCACGTCCTCACGCTCCAGCCGGGCCAGCCGCGCGAACTCGCCGGGGTGCGGGGTGAGGATCGTGCCGGGCGGGAGCAGGCGCGGCCAGTCGTCCATCGCAGCGAGCAGGTTCAGCCCGTCGGCGTCAATGACCAGCGGCGGCAGGTCAGTGGCAGGGCGAGCGGTTTCGCCGGCTGGCTCATTCGGCACAAAGCCAATCGCCCGTGAATGGCGCACTTCTTCCTGGGGGCGCAGCAATTCGCGCAGGAACTCGCCGGTCACGTCCTCGCGGCCAAAGCCGGGGCCAAGCAGCAGGGCGCTGTAACCGGCCAGCTCCGTGCGCAGCACCTTGACGGCGGCCTCGTTGATCACGCCCAGGTCGTGCGGCAGCAGCAGCCAGGTCGCTTCGGGCAGCATCCCGGCCAGCACGGGCACGATGATCTGCGGCGCGCCGACGGTGACCAGTCCCGCGCCGGCGCGATAGGCGGCGGCGGCGGCCAGGTAAGCCGCGCCGGTGTAGTTCAGGCTGCCGGCGACGACCATCGCCTTGCCGAAGGTGCCTTTGTGGCTGTCGCGCGGGCGCTGTGGCAGCCGCGCCCGCACTTCGGCGGCGTCCACCAGCGTCAGCGCGATCTCGTCCAGTTCGGGCAGGCGCGACGGCAGGCCGATGTCGGCGATGTGCAGCGTCCCAACAGCCTCCGCGCCGGGAAAGGTCAGCAAGCCCGGCTTGGCGGCGGCGAAGGTGATCGTCTCGTGGGCGGGCAGGGTCAGCTTGTCCAGCGCGCCCGTGTCGCAGTCCAGGCCACTGGGACAGTCTACGGCGACGATGATCGGCCCGTCGTCGGGCGCGGTGAGGTCGGGGTCGGCTGGCGTGGTGTAGGGCGGGGCCGGGCGCTCGGCGCGGCGCAGGGTGATCGCTTTGTGGGCGGCCTGCAACACTTTGGCCGCGTCGCCCTTGATCGGCAGGCGCAGGCTGGTGCCGAAGAGCGCGTCAATGAGCACGTCCGCGTTGGCGACCAGGTTCTGCAGGACGCGGTACCCGGCGGCCTTGTCGTCGTCGGCGCTGGCGATGAACACGCCGGCGTCGCGCGCGCGCGCGAACACGTCATCGTCGTCGCCACGCAGCTTGAGCAGGAACGCGCCGACGGATGCGCCCTCCAATTCCTGGGCGAGGATGCGCGCGGCAACCAGGCCGTCGCCGCCGTTGTTGCCGGGGCCGACGATCACGGCGACGCGCGGCTGCTCACTCCCTGCCAGAAGCTGCTTGACGCGCTCGGCGACGGCGCGACCGGCGCGCTCCATCATGGCGGCGTAGGAGTGTCCCTGGGCATCGGCGGCGCGCTCGACGGCGCGCATCTGGTCAGTGGTGACGATCTTGGGCATACGATCCTCTACGTGACGGGAACAGCGAGGACGCTGGTCAATAGCCTGCGTCCAGGTCCACGAAATAGGCGGAGGCCGCGCGGTCGAGCAGTTCTTTGGTCAGGGTGGGCGGCGTGTTCTGGTAGCGCGAGATGTCTATGATCTGCTCGATGATGTCGCGCGGGTGGACGGCGCGCAGCTTGCGATTCTCCTTGATGTACCATTCCTGGATCAGGTAAGCCAGTCCCTTCTCTTCATAGGGCACGCGCCGCGCCTCGCACACCTGCTGGAAGATGACGCGGAACTCCTCATAACTGGGGTCGCCGACCTCGATCTTGTGCGGGATGCGGCGCAGGAATGCCTCGTCCACCAGGTCGGCGGGCGGCATGTTGGTGCTGAAGACGATCAGCACGTTGAAGGGAATCTCGATCTTGCGCCCGGTGGAGAGCGTCAGGAAGTCCACGCGGCTTTCCAGCGGGACGATCCAGCGGTTGAGCAGGTCGCGCGGGCGCACCTGCTGGCGGCCAAAGTCGTCAATGAGGAACATGCCGCCGTTGGCCTTCATCTGGAACGGTGCTTCGTAATATTTGTTGATCGGGTCGTACACCAGGTCGAGCGTCTCCAGTGTCAGCTCCCCGCCGACCATGATCACCGGGCGGCGGATGCGAATCCAGCGCGCGTCGCGGCGCTCGCCGGTGGCGGTGGTGCGGCGCTCCTCTTCCTCATCGTTGGGCAGCAGTTCGTGGTTGACGTTATCGAACACGCGAATGACCTGCCCATCCACGTCTACCGCGTAGGGCACCCACATGGGCTTGCCGAGGATCAGGCGGCCCACGCGCTGGGCGATAGTCGTCTTGCCGTTACCGGGCGGGCCGTACATGAAGATCGCCTTGCCAGAGTTGACGGCGGGGCCGATGCGCCCCAGCATCTGCTCGTTGATGGTCAGCCCCTTGAGGGCCTCGACCAGGTGCTCGCGGTGGACTTGCAGGCGGGCGGTGGCCTGAGCCTTCATCGCCGCCACGTACTGCTCCAGCGTCACGGGGCAGGGGCCGGCGTATTGCGTGCGGGCCAGGGCTTCGTGCGCCTTCTCGATCCCCTTGAGGGTGATCACGTACTCGAACGATCCCGCGCCCACGCCCGCGCCGCCGCGCACCTCGACGAACTTCTCGCGCTTTAATCCCTCCAGGACGATCTGCACGACGTTGGTGAAGGGCAGACGCATCTGCTCGGCAATCTGGTTGCCGGACAGGTAACCGCCGAAGTAGAGCACCTTGATGGCCAGGTCGGAGAGGATGCCCAGGTTCAGCCCCGTGTCCTGCAAAGAGCGGACCGGCGGCGGCGACCAGTCGGCGGTGCGGCGGAGCTGCCCGGTGATGGGCGGCTGGGATGGGCGACTACCCATGATAGTCCTCCACAAGGGCGCAGGCTCGGCGTACTTCGTCTTCCGTATTATAGCAGTGCGTCGAGATGCGCAAGTGCGGGGCGCGCGCGGCGTCCCAGTGCTTGGTCACGCGCACACCGCGCGCCGCCAGATGGCCGAGCAAGCCGTTGGCGCGCGCTTCGGCGGCGGGCAGGTCGGCGGGATCGCCGACGCGGAAAGCCACGATTGACCCCAGGTGCGCCCGATTGGTCGGGGTGATGACATGCTGGCCGCGCGCGCTTAACTCGGCGATGGCGACCTCTGACAGGTGGCGCGTCCAGGCGTCAATGGAGGCCAGGCCCAGCCCGCGCAGGAAGCGCACGCTCTCGATCAGCCCGACCATGCCGGTGATGTTCGGCGTGCCCATCATGAAGCGCAGTGCGCCCTCGCGCGGCGTGAGGTCGTACTTGAGCCAGTGCTCCCACCCGTCGGTGGCATTGGGGCCGATGATGCCCGGCACCATCCGCTCCGCTACGGCCTCCCGCACATAGAGGAAGCCCTGGCCGGGCGGCCCCATCAGCGACTTCTGCCCGCCGCTGGCCAGGATGTCAATGTGCATGGCCTGGATATCAATGGGCATGTGCCCGGCGGCCTGGATCGCATCCACTGCAAAGAGGATGCCGCGCTGGTGGCAGTATGCGCCAATGGCGGCGAGGTCGGCGCGGTGCCCGGTGAAGAACTGCACGGCGCTGACCGCGATCAGGCGCGTGCGCTCGTCGGCCAGCGCGTCGAACGCCTCAACCGTCGCGCCGCCGCCGTCAGCGGGGGCGAGGCGGCACTGCACACCGCGCCGCTCCAGGACCATCCAGGGGTAGACATTGGACGGGAACTCGACATCCGCCAGCACGATATTGTCGCCGGGCCGCCAGTCAATGGCCTGGGCGATCGCGTTGAGGCCGGACGAGGTAGACTGAATGCCCACCACTTCGTGCGGGTGCGCGGCGTGGATCAGCGCGGCCATCTCCTGCGAGAAGGTCGCGAACAGGTCGCCGTAGCCAGTGTTCTGGCCGGGCATGAAGAAGGCCATCGGGTCGTCGGCGAGCCAGCCGGTCGCGCGCTGCATGGCCTGTGCCGCCGGGAGCGGCATGGGTGAGATGCTGGCGTGATTCAGATAAGTCAGACGCTCGGCGATGGGGAAAGCGGCACGCACCGCAGCGAGCGAGTAGGCAGGGGTGGTGATCAC
>CAYNHD010000359.1:0-4186 GCA_964396775.1 uncultured Thermoflexus sp.
GATCCTGTTGGCGAAATGCCCCCGTAGGGGCGTATTGCAATACGCCCCTACGAAACTGGCGCAAAGGGAATGCGCCAGCGGCGTTTCTGCTCAGGCGGCGCTGGCAAGCCAGACGCGGTTTTCTATCCCACCACCTCCGCCTGCACCAGCCGGAACAGGTCGAGCATCTGCCCGGCCAGCGAGCCGTCGCGCAGGGTGAGGTACCGTTGCTGGAGGGTCTGCGGCGTGGCGTGATCGAGCAGCGCGAAGCCGCGCTCGGTCAGAAACGCGCTGACCCGATCCTCAGCCAGGTCGAACTGAAGCGGCTCGTCGCTGTAGATCGCGCGCATGGCCTCGCGCGCCTGCTGCGCGCCGAAGCGACCGGTCATCTCTGGCATGGTGATCATGTAGTCGAAGCACAGCACGCTGCCCGCCGGCGCGTGCTGCCGGACGAAGGCCAGCGTCTCCTCAACAACCTGCGGGGGCAGGTAATAGGTGACGCCTTCCCAGATGAAGAGCGTCCGCTGGTCTGGGGCGTAGCCCGCCCCCGTCAGCACATCGGCCAGGCTGTCTGTGGTGAAATCCACCGTCACGAAGGTCACCTGGGCGGGGATGGCGACGCCCGCCTTTTCCAGCAGGGAACGCTTGTGCCGCTGGGTGACGTGAGTATCCAGCTCGAAGATGTGCGTCTCACCGATCAGGTCGCCGAAGCGGTAGGCCCGCGTGTCGTAGCCCGCGCCCAGCAACACGATCTGCGGGATGTGCTCGCGCAGCGCCCGCTCGAAGACCGAGTCCAGGTAGGCGGTGCGGGCGATGAAGTACTCGTAGGTGCCCGGCGAGAACGCGGTCACCTTCTTGAGGATGGCGGCGTGAATGGCCGGGTCATAGAGCGATTGCCGGGCGGCCTCATCCAGAAAGACCTCGGCCAGATGATCCGGCCCGCGAATCTCGTCGCGCGGCTCGTGGGCGGCAATGGCGCGGCAGAGAGCGACGTTCATGGCGCTCGCCGACGGCTGACCGGCGGGCGTCGCGGGGTTGGAAGCGGGTACCTGGCTCATGGTCGTTCCCTCCTCGGTGCGACCTGTGCGGCACTGCGTACCAGTGGGCGAGCAAAGCGCCCGCCGGTTGATGGTACCCCTGTGCCCTCGTTACGGCGCGACGACCGGTAGCGTCTGAACTTCCACATTGGCCCGCGCCACGAAAGCCGCCAGCCAGCCTGTCACTTCTGCGTTCTGCACCTGAATCCATTCGCCGGACTCGGTGCGCCCGACGGCAGCCAGCGTCCGTCCGTTGACCAGCACATCCAGCACGGCGGAGTCCGTGTTCGGCTGCGCGCGCAGGTTAACGGCTTCGGCCCGGGTGGAGTACACCGTCACCAGAGGCATGGGCGCGTGCCACGTCTCAACCGGCGCTTGCGTGCGGGCCACAGGCACAATCGCCGGGGGCTGCCCGGTGCAATCTACCGGCGCGGAACTGGGGTCTGTGCGGCGGTCGGCCAGGCAGACCGCGCTGACCAGCCCCCCCTCGCCGGTCACGCGCAGCGGCAGGCGCGCCTCGATCACGTCTCCCACGGCGAACGCCCCGTCGGGCAGCGAGAACATGCCCGTAGAATCCTGGGCTACTATCTGCCCCTCATCCAGGGCGAAGGTGACATCGGTGATGCCGTCGAAGGTGTTCTCGATGCCCAGCGTCAGCCGGACGACGCTGGCGGGCGGTTGGGCCGTCTCCACGCGCAGGTAGAGGTAGCCGTTGTCCTGGAAGGCGCTGACGCGCTGGATGTCGTAACGCGCGATGGGCGTGTCGGAAGGGTCTTCCAGTTCGAGCGTGTTCTCCGGCCAGTCCTCGCTCTCTCCGTCGACCGCCAGCCAGGTGTACCCCTCTGGCAGCCCCGGCCACTCCTCCTGGGGCACGCCCAGCAGCCAGGCGACGGCGCGCTCGGTCAGCAGGCGATTGCCCCAGTGCAAGGGAGCCTGCGTGCGCGAGTTGATGTCCAGGCCGTAGCCGTTCTGGACGATCTCCGAATCGCCGAAGACCACGACCCGCGAGTCGAGATGCGTGTTCTCGCCCAGCGCGCCGATGAGCAGCCGCCCCACCCGATCCTGGCCCAGGTTCACTTCCAGCGGCGCTGGCTCCGTCGCCGCGAAGACTTTGGTGTTGGTCTCGCCATAGCCGGACAGCGTGTAGAGCAGCGGCGCGGCGTGGCTGCCCAGGCCCAGCGGCTCGACCGTCAGCGTGCGCGCGCCCCACACCAGCACGGGCAGCCGCAACGCCACCAACGGCTCAGTGACCGGGTGCGTGGCGAAGTCCTCGGCGTGCACATACGAGAACGTCGTCAGTTGGCTGGTGATAGAGCCGTGCGTGAACCAGGGCGCGACGAGAAACGTGTCCTCCAGCCGGATGCCATAGTACCGGTCGAGGAGGATGGACAGGCCGCTGTTCGCCTTGTCGGTATTGGCAGCGAGCGAGCGATCCGGGCGGGCGCTGGTCAGGCCGCTGGGGTCAATGGCCAGCAGCAGGTGACTGCCGCGCGTTAATTGCACCCACAGGCGGGCCAGCTGATCCGCCGGCAGCGCGCGCAGCGGGCGCACCAGGACGATCACCGCTGTGTCTCTGGGCAAGGGGTCAGAGAGCGTCAGCCAGCGCGTGCGCGCGCCATACGACTGGAAGATTTGCTCCAGGCGAGTCACGCCGTCCGGGCCGGAATCGAGCACCGAGGAGGTCTGAAGCTGCTCGTCCTCGATGAAGACCACCAGCGGCGGCTGGCCCTCCTGCGCGCGCGCGGGTACCAGCGGCGCGATCAACAGGAACGCGACGCCCAGGGCTGCGAGAGAGCGCAGAAGCATCTGGCCGCTCATCATCGCTGCGGGCAGCGTCACTGCCCGGCGGTCGGTGTGGGCGATGGCAGCGGCGTCGGCGTCACCGTCGGTGTCAGTGTGGGCGTGGCCGTCGGCCCTGGTTCTGGGAACGAGACCTCGCCCGCCACCGGCTCCGCGTCCACCAGCCAGGCGATGGCGTTGAGCATGAAGCGCACGTTGCCGGGATGGAGGAATGCGCCACTGTAGGGCGGCGAAGTCTCGAAGCCGCCGCCGTTGGTGGCGAACTCGCGGTCGCCGATCAGCACGATGCGCGTGCCGCTGGCGATGTTCTCCATCGCCGCCACCAGGGGCAGCATCCCGCGTGTCGTGTCCTTGCCGATGTTGTACTCCACATACTGGAATTGCTGGTACGTAGCGATGTCGCTTTCGCCGTAGAAGCTGCTTTCCGTATAGACGACCGGCGTCACCTGGGACTCGCGCGGGGCTGCGTCCACTTCGAGCGAGCGCGCGCCGAAGAAGGCCAGCTCACCTTCAAAACCCGTTGCGATGGGATGGAACGCATTGATGGTCGTCGTCGTGAAGTTCATCACCAGGGCCGGGATTTCAGCGGGCGGCAGAGGGGTGGGGGTGGGCTGGTCGCGCGCTGCCTGGGCCGGGGGCGGCACCACCGGGCGAAGCTCGCCCTCGGTGGCGATTACATCGTTGCGCCCGCGCAGACCCATATCATCCCACATAAGCTGGAAAAGCCCACTGGTAGCAGGGAGCGCCTTCGTGGGAGGCGGATCGGCCAGCAGCAGCAAGCGGCCCCCGTTCTGGAGATAGGCCCACAGCCAGGCGACCTGATCCGCTGTGAGATCGTTCGCTGGCCCGGCCATGACCAGCAAATCGGCGTCTGCGGGGACGCCTGTCCGCCACTCCAGCGTATAGAGGTCCGCGCCGAGCAAGTCTACCAGCCCGGCCAGGCGCGACAGCCCCTTCGCAGAGCGGTCGAAGCGGCTCGCCTCTCCCAGCGACTCGGAGAAGTAAATCTGGTACCCGCCAAGCCGGGATGATCCCTGCCACAGCTTCTCGGCGGCTACATTGGCGCGGGGAGGGATGCTCAGCGCAGTCAGGGCCACGATGAGCACACAGGCGTTGAGTGCCAGCAGTCTTCTTTTTCGCATGAGAACGCTCCTGCTCTGTGTCACTTGCTTTTGCCATTGGGGAAGCTGTGACGCTTTACCAGGGCCAGTATAGGCCATTCAGTCAGCTTGCGAAAGCCAGGCGGGGGTGAGGTGACGTAGGGGCGGCGCTCCGCCCTGCCTTGGGGCGCAGCAGAGCAGCGCGCCTGTGCACGCCTCACCCCCTCAATCCCCCTCTCCAGCCGAGCTAGAGAAGGGGACTTTGCTCGG
>CAYNHD010000360.1:0-4163 GCA_964396775.1 uncultured Thermoflexus sp.
TTCAGCGAACATTCCCGAACTTCCCCTGGCGACGGGTTGTTCGTGCACCCTCTGAGTGGGGAGTTGTGAATCGGGAGCCTGGAGTCGGGAGAATGCAGGGGGACGCAGAACCCGCGACTCCTGACTCCCAACGGTAAACTCGCTACATGGACGGCGTGCGCCCGCTGATCAGATCGTTGTAGCAGGCGATCAGCTCGTCCATCATGGCCGGCCAGGACTGCGTTTCGGCAAAGAGGCGCGCGTTGCGGCCCATGACCTGGCGCTTGCGCTTCTCGGAGAGCACGGCGCGCACACCGTCAATCATGCCACGCACGTCGCCGACGTTGAACACGTAGCCATTCACGCCGGAGCGCACCATATCATCCACGCCACCCACGCGCGAGGTGACGACGGGCAGCCCAGACGCCATCGCTTCGATCAGCACCAGCCCGAAGGACTCCATCGCCGAGGGGAAGACGAAAATATCGGCGCTGGCAAAGGCCGACCATAGCTCTTCGCCCTGCAAATAGCCCATGAACACGGTCGGCGTGCCGGCGAAGTGCGCCTGCAGGTCGGCGCGCGCCGGGCCGTCGCCCACCACGACCAGCCGCGTGCCCGGCACGCGCTCCAGCACCGCCTTGATCGAGTCGATCTGCTTCTCGTTGGAGAGCCGCCCCACGTAGAGCAGAATGGTCTCCTGCGGGTGCCCGGCGCTCAGGCGGGCGCGCATGGCGGGGGAATAGTGGCGCGGGTGAAACTGCTCGGCGTCCACACCCCTGCGCCACAGCCCGACGTTGTGCACGCCGTGCGCCAGCATGTCCTGCTGCACCAGCCGCGAAGGGGCCAGCGCGTAGTCGGCGGCGTTGAAGTTCTGGCGCGTGTACCACCAGATGGCCGGTTCCAGGAAACCGATCCCCAGGTAGCGGACGATGGTCGCCAGGTCGAGGTGGAACGAGGCCAGCGTGGGGATGTTCAGGCGCTTGGCCATGACCATGCCGCCCGTACCGACCAGCGTGGGGTGAATGAAGTGGGCGATGTCCGGCTTGAAGTCCTTGACTTCGCGGTAGGTGCCCAGCGTGGGCGGGCCAACTCTTAGCTCCGGGTAGAGGGGGAAGCGCACGCCCGGCACGCCGACGACCTTCCTGCCGCGATAGTCGCCCACCTGGTCGGCCAGCTTGGGCGCGACGATCATGAACTCGACATCCCGCTGGATCAGGTGATCGAGCAGCAGCAGCAGGACGGTCACGATCCCGTCAATTTTCGGCAGAAACGTCTCGGTGAACAGCGCGACACGCATGGCTTGACGGCCCCCCGGCGATCCCCGCCCCACACCCATGATAACCCATCAGCGCGCCGGGCGTTGCGCCTGCGCGGGGCGGGGCGGCCCGGAGCAGACTTACTGAACCGCAGAGGCGCAGAGGACACAGAGGAAAACATCAAGAAGAACTATTGGAGACTCGTTACCTTTTCTCCGCGCTCTCTGCGTCTCTGCGGTGATCCCTTTCCCCGCTTGGCAACTGGCGGGTGGTCAGCGACTTCTCCATGAAATGCCAGCGGCGGATGCCGTAGGTCAGGCGGGTCAGCCAGCTTGAGCGGGTGCGCGTGATGGCCAGCCCCGCTTTCTCGTAGATGTGAATGGCGCGGGCATTGTCTGCGGAGACCCACAGCGTCAGGCGGGTGCGACCGTGCGCGCGCGCCCACTGCTCAGCATAAGCCATCAACTGCCCGCCGATGCCCTCGCCCTGGCAGTCGGCGGCCACGCCCACGTCACTGACATATGCTTCGTCCGGCTCCGGCTTGTGGCTCAGCAGCCAGAGCATGAACGCGGCGCGCAGCATCCGCAGCAGCCCTAGCTCGCGCACGGCCAGGCTCTCGAAGGCGCGGTTTTCTTCGGGCGTGTGGTGCAACGGCTCGACCACCAGCGTGCCGACGATGCGCCCGCCCCGGTCGGCAACCAGTACGCCGTCATAGCCGCGCCGCACCGGCCCCGTGTAGATCGCTTCCAGCAGGCCGACGACCTTCTCGCGCTTGTTGCCGAAGATGGCGCGCATTTTGTCGCTGAAGGCGTCCTGGAGCACGGCGGCCATGCCCGGCAGGTCGGCCAGGCGCGCCGGTCTAATCTGGAGCATCGTCCCCCTCCAATGCCGCCAGCGCCAGCCCGACAGCGGCGACAGTAGCGATGTTGCCAATGCGCCCGTCTAGCCAGGCCGCGCGCACTTCGGCCAGCGTCAGCCAGTGCTGCGCCATGATCTCGGAATCTTCGCGCTGCGGCGCGCCAACCACGCGCGCCCCCCGCGCCAGAAAGATATGCGACGCGCCGCAACCCCGGTTGCCGTCCATGAAGAAGCGGCCCAGGTAGCGCCAATCCGTCGCCTCGACGCCCGTCTCTTCGCGCAGTTCGCGGCGAGCGGCGGCCTCGGCGGATTCGCCGTCGTCCAGGTAGCCGGCGGGCAGTTCCAGCGAGAGGGTGCGCGCCCCCTGCTTCCAATGCTCGATCAGCGGCACGCGCCCGTCGGCAGTCACGGCGAGGATTTGCGCCCATTCCGGCATGTCAATGTGGTAGAAGGCGTCAATCTCGTGGCCGTTGGGCAGCCGGACGCGCTCCGCGCTGACGCGCAGCCAGGGGCGGCAGTCCAGCAGCTCGCGCGCGGCGAGCGTCTGCCAGGGCTGAATCTCCGGCGTCATTGGCTCGCCCCCAGGCCCAGCCCGACAAACTGCTCCGGGTTGACCCACGCTCCGCTGACAGTCATCTCCCAGTGCAGGTGCGCGCCTGCCGAGCGCCCGTTGAGGCCGCTGAGGGCGATCACGTCTCCCTTGCGCACCCACTGGCCGGGCACGACCAGCAGTTCCGACAGATGGGCGTAGCCGCTGTAGATGCCCCAGCCGTGATCCACCAGCACGTAGTTGCCGCGAATGGGCAGCGTGCCAGCGAACATGACGCGCCCGCTGGCCGTCGTCGTGACCGGTGTGCCGATGGGCATCCGATAGTCCAGGCCGGTGTGCCGCCGCCAGGTCGTCTCGTTATAGAGCCGCCACGTGCCAAAGGCACCGATCTGTGGGGCGGTGCTCGCCAGGGCGAAGCCCTCGCCGGCCCAGTACCGCTCCGGCGTGAAACGGTTGAAGAGGTTGGACAGACGGGCCATCTCCTCGTCCTCGACCGACCGCTCCAACAGCGGCATCAGCGAGGCTGGCAGGTAGACATCGGCGCGGCCAAACTCACCGTAGTTGACCTCGATGGTCTTGTCAATGCGCTCGGACGTGCCATCCAGGTAGCGCACCCACACTTGCAGCGGGTACTGGCCGACATCCTGCTCCATGTCGGCGGCGATCAGGCCAGTGAAGCCGCCCTTCTCGCTGTAGAAGGGGTGCACGCGGTCCTGGAACACAGCGCGCACGTCGGCGATGTCCACGCCTATCACGCGCACGACGCCCACGCTCCCCTGGCGAATCCACTGGAAGTCGTAGGTGATGCTGACCGGGCCAGCCGCCTCCGGCTGCGCCGCGACGGGGGAGGGAGCGGCCAGCAGCAAGCCAGCCATAGCGACCAGGAGGGTGAGCAGGGAAATGAGTCGGGCAGTCAAGAGTCGTCCTCGCTTCGTCTGGTCGGGCTGGTCAGGAAGGGATCAGCACGCCGCGATGGTGCAGGATCAGCGCGGCCAGCAGCCGCGCCGTGTTGCAGGCGTCGTCCACGCCCCGGTGCGGCGTGCCCTCCGCCGGCAGGTTCAGCAGGGCCAGCGCGCCCGGCAGCCCGATCTCGCGCGGCAGCCCGTGCAGCAACGCGATCAGCGCCTTGACGTTCAAATGCGTCGGCCCGAACGGATATGGCACGCTCCGCGCGGCGCACTGCCTCTCGAACAGGCGGCGGTCTTCGTCGCCATAGCTGGCCCAGGCGCGGTCGCCAGCCCCGTACTTGCGGCGCAGGATGCGGCAGGCGTGCTCGAAGGTCACACCGCGCCCCACCCGCTCCGGCGTCAGCGTGGTCAGTTGCGTGCAGAACGGACTGACCTGCGAGCGTTCGGGCCGGACGAGGATGCTCTCGTGGGCCAGGCGCTCGCCGCTGAGCACGTCCAACACGCACACGCCGATCTCGATGATCTCAGGCTCCTGGCCAGGGGGCGGCTCGCCCTCCCAGCAGGTGGCTTCGACATCTATGACAATGATGCGATCGGGTTTGGCGGCCACGC